>NZ_JBKFBI010000139.1:0-16556 GCF_053346095.1 Methylobacterium sp. A52T
GCGCCGGAGGCCGCGCGGGCCCAGGCCCAGGCCCCGGCCCAGGCGCCGGCCGCCGCGCCGGGGACATCCGCGCCCGTCCAGCCGGAGCCCGCGGCCGCGCCGAGGGCCCTGCCGGCGGCGCCCGGCAAGGCCCGGTTCAGGCCGGACCCCGCGCCCGAGACGCCGGTCTGGTGCTTCGACGGCAAGGCCCTGCCGCCCGTGGTCCGGGTGAAGCTCGGGCCGGCTCTACGCCTCAAGGTCGAGAACCGGACCGACAAGCCGCTGTCGCTGCACTGGCACGGGGTGCGCAACGTCAACGCCATGGACGGCGTCGGCGGCGTGACCCAGGCGCCGATCCCGCCGGGCGGCGACTTCCTCTACAATTTCACGCCGCCGGATGCCGGCTCCTACCTGATCCGGCCCCTGGTCGTCGGCGGGGCGAGCGAACCGTCGGGCCGGGGCCTCGCGGGCATGCTGGTCGTCGAGGAGACGAACCCGCCCGCGGTCGACGCCGACGTCAGCGTCGTGCTGCAGGACTGGCGGCTCCAGGACGACGGCACCCTCATGCCCTTCGGCCAGACGGCGCTCGCGGCCGCGCACGGGCGCCTCGGCAACCTCGTGACCGTCAACGGCAAGCCGGTGCCGGGCGCGTTCGAGGCGAGGCCCGGCTCCCGGGTCCGCCTGCGCCTCGGCAATGCCTGCAACGCCCGGGCGACGCGCATCAAGTTCGAGGGCGTGAAGGTCTACGTGGCGGCGGTCGACGGCCAGCCCACCGACACGTTCGAGCCCCTGCGGGCCACCCTGCCCTTCCCGCCCGGCACCCGCTACGACCTGCTGGTCGACCTGCCGGAGGAGGAAGGCGCCACCTGCGAGATCCACGCGCTGATCGGCAAGGGCCTCGTCCTGGCGAGCGTCGTCACCAAGGGCGCCCGGATCACCGAGAAGCGGCCCCCGATCGGGCCGATCGGCGAGAACAAGCGCCTGCCGGCCGAGATCAAGCTCCAGAACGCCCTGCGCCGCGACGTGGTGATCACCGGCGGCGCCTTCGTGCCGAAGGGCAAGGACGGCGTGAAGGACGGAGTCAAGGACGCCGCCAAGGACGGCCCCGCGCCCGATCCGGTCTACACGGGCGACCCGCAGAAGATCTGGTCGGTGAACGGCGCGAGCGGCACCGCCAGCCTCGCGCCGATCTTCTCGGTGAAGCGCGGGCAGGTGGTGGTGCTGGCCCTGCGCAACGAGACCGCCTTCCCGCAGGCCCTGCACCTGCACGGCCACTGCTTCCGCCTGCTCCACCCCCTGGACGACGGCTGGGAGCCCTACTGGCTCGACACGTTCCAGCTCCTGGAGGGGCGGACGGCCCGGATCGGCTTCCTGGCGGACAATCCGGGGCGCTGGCTGATCAGCGCCACGGTGCTGGAGCGGTTCGACACCGGCCTCTGGACGATGTTCGAGGTCACCTGAGCGGTCAGCCGCCGGGTCAGCCCCCGGTCGACGCGACGAGGTCGCGGAGCACCGCCGGCATCAGCTCGGGGATGTCCTCGGCGATCAGGCCCGGCCCGTGGCGCAGGCCGGCATCCCCGTGGAGCCAGACGCCGGCCGCGGCGGCCGCGAAGGGCTCCATGCCCTGCGCGAGCAGGCCGGCGATCAGGCCGCCGAGCACGTCCCCGGACCCGGCCGTCCCGAGATAGGGGCTGCCGTGGTCGTTGATGGCCGCACGGCCGTCGGGGTCCGCGATCACCGTGTCGGCCCCCTTGAAGACCACCACGGCGCCGGTGAGCGCGGCCGCCGCGCGGGCCCGGGCGACCTTGTCGGCGCCCTCGGCCATCGCGTCCGTCCCGTCGAAGAGCCGCGCGAACTCGCCGGCATGCGGGGTCAGCACGGCCCGCGCATCCCCGTCGGCGAGATGGGCGGCGAGCAGCGGCGCCTTCCCGGCGAAGCTCGTCAGGGCGTCGGCGTCGAGGACGAGGCCGCGCCCGGCCGCGGCCGCCACGGCGACGCGCTCCCGGGTCGGCTCGCCGGTGCCGAGCCCGGGCCCGGCCAGGATCACGTTCAGCCGCTCGTCGGTGAGCAGGTCGTCGAGGTCGTCGGCGCTCTCGCAGGGCCGCAGCATGATCGCCGTGAGGTGGGCGGCGTTTTCGGGCAGCGCGGCGGTCGGGGACGCGACGGTGACGAGCCCGGCGCCGACCCGCAGGGCGCCCCGGGCGGCGAGCCGGGCGGCGCCGGTCTTGGTGGCCGGCCCGGACAGGACCAGGGCGTGGCCGCGGGTGTACTTGTGGCTCGCGCCGGTGAGGTGCGGGAAGTCCTGGCCCCACAGGTCGGGCCCGTTCCGGTCGAGGGGCGCGCCGGCGGCGAGGCCCGCCTCCAGCGCCGCCGGGCCGGTCCCGATATCGGCGAGGCTGAGCTGGCCGCACAGGCCCCGCCCGGGCTGGAGCAGGTGCCCCGGCTTGAAGGTCACGAAGGTCACGGTCTCCACCGCCCGGATGGCGGCGCCGCGCACCGCGCCGGTATCGCCGTCGACCCCGCTCGGCACGTCGACGGCGAGCACCGGCATCCCGGTCCCGTTCACCGCCTCGACGAGGGCGCGGGCGGCGCCGTCGAGGTCGCGCGACAGGCCGGCGCCGAACAGGGCGTCGATCACGAGGTCGCCCGAGGGCAGCGCGGCGCCCTCGGCCGGGCGCACCGGCCCCGTCCAGGCCGCGGCCGCGAGCGCGGCGTCCCCCGTCAGCGCCGACACCGCGCCGAGGCCGAGCAGGTCCACCGCGTAGCCGGCTTCGGCCAGCAGGCGGGCGGCCACGTAGCCGTCGCCGCCGTTGTTGCCCGGCCCGCACAGGACGACGACGCGGCCACCCGCCGGGAGCCGGGCCCGGGCGCGCTCCGCCACGGCGGCCCCGGCAGCCTCCATCAGCGTCAGGCCCGGCACGCCGCCCTCGATTGCCGCGGCATCGACCCGCCTCATCGCCGCGACCGTCAGCAACCGCATATCCGTCTCCGCCTCTGCCCGTGCACCGATCAGCCCTGACTAAAATCGCGCCAGATTCCGGTGAAGCGCTCTAAGGATGTGCGTGCATCGCACATCAAATAGGCACTATGGTCGGACGCGCCGCGAAAACGGCGTGGCGAAGGCGTCACGAGGATGTTAGAAATGCCAGGCACCGCAGCGCAGGCCCGAGCGGCATGAAGAAGATCGAAGCGATCATCAAGCCTTTCAAGCTCGACGAGGTGAAGGAGGCGCTCCAGGAGGTCGGCCTCCAGGGCATCACCGTCATCGAGGCGAAGGGTTTCGGCCGTCAGAAGGGCCACACGGAGCTCTACCGGGGCGCCGAGTACGTGGTCGACTTCCTGCCCAAGGTGAAGCTCGAGATCGTCCTGTCCGACGCCCTGGTCGAGGGCGCCGTGGAGGCGATCCGCAAGTCGGCCCAGACCGGGCGCATCGGCGACGGCAAGATCTTCGTCTCGACGATCGAGGAGGCGATCCGCATCCGCACCGGCGAGACCGGCACGGACGCGATCTGACCCGAACCCGCCCGCGGTCCAGGACCGCCGGCGGCCGCGCACCGCGCGACACTGCCTAAGATTTCGCACTGCGCGAATGTCCGGCATCGGCGCCTCCGGCCCTGGAGCGCCGCTTCCCGCACCCCACATCATCGGGAACGGCCGGCCCGACCGGCCGCTCGAACCGGTGCAGGAGGAAGTGCGATGGCCGCCACGGACCCGCGCGAGACCGCCAAGATCTACGATCTGTCCGCGTTCCGACGCGCGCGCGACACCGCCCGGGCAGCTCCGGAGGCGAAGCCCGCGCCCGTGCCGAGCTTCGGCGGGGGCGCGTGGTACCACGAGGCCGCCATCCGCGAGGACGAGCGCCCGCGGCGGTCCTGAGGCGGAGGCATCGGGAGCGACGGCACCCCTGCGGCCGTCGAGCAGGCCCGACGGCCCCCTCACCCAAACCAGTCATCCTGACCTGCCCGCGCCAGCGGGCCTCGAGAGGGCGCTCCGGCTGCGCGGGCGATCCCGGGAGGCCTCCGTCGAGGCCTGCGCTGTGCCCCGCCCCCTCGGGACGGGGGTTAGATCGGAAGCCCGTTACCCCGGAAACGGCGAAGCCGGACCCGAGGGCCCGGCTTCGTCTCGTCTGTCGAAGCGCCGCGTCTTACGCGGCTGCAGCGGCCTCGGTCGGCACGGAAGCGATCGTCTTCAGCACCTGCGAGGCGATCTGGTAGGGGTCGCCCTGCGAGTTCGGACGGCGGTCCTCCAGGTAGCCCTTGTAGCCGTTGTTCACGAAGGAGTGCGGCACGCGGATCGAGGCGCCGCGGTCGGCCACGCCGTACGAGAACTCGTGGATCGAGGCGGTCTCGTGCTTGCCGGTCAGGCGCATGTGGTTGTCCGGACCGTAGACGGCGATGTGCTCCTCGCGGGCGTTCTTGAACGCCTCCATGAGCTTCTCGAAATAGGCCTTGCCGCCGTGCTCGCGCATGAACGCGGTCGAGAAGTTGCAGTGCATGCCCGACCCGTTCCAGTCGGTGTCGCCGAGCGGCTTGCAGTGGTACTCGACGTCGATGCCGTACTTCTCGCAGAGGCGCTGCAGGAGGTAGCGGGCCATCCACATCTCGTCGGCGGCCTTCTTGGAGCCCTTGCCGAAGATCTGGAACTCCCACTGGCCCTTGGCCACCTCAGCGTTGATGCCCTCGTGGTTGATGCCGGCGTCGAGGCAGAGGTCGAGGTGCTCCTCGACGATCTTGCGGGCGACGTCGCCGACGTTCGAGTAGCCGACGCCGGTGTAGTACGGGCCCTGCGGCGCCGGGTAGCCGGAGGCCGGGAAGCCGAGTGGGCGGCCGTCCTTGTACAGGAAGTACTCCTGCTCGAAGCCGAACCAGGCGCCGGCATCGTCCAGGATGGTGGCGCGCTTGTTGGACTCGTGCGGGGTCACGCCGTCCGGCATCATCACTTCGCACATCACCAGCACGCCGTTCTTGCGGGCCGGGTCGGGGAAGTGGCGCACGGGCTTCAGCATGCAGTCGGAGCTGCCGCCCTCGGCCTGCTTGGTGGACGAGCCGTCGAAGCCCCACATCGGGAGCTGCTCGAGGGTCGGGAAGCTGTCGAATTCCTTGATCTGCGTCTTACCGCGGAGGTTCGGGGTCGGCGTGTACCCGTCGAGCCATATGTACTCGAGCTTGTATTTGGTCATTCCGGTTCTCTCGTCCGTATCGATGCGCGACCTGGGCAACCCGGGAAGACGCGAACGGCTTGCCGCGTCGTCGACGGCTGCGGCCGCAATTGCATGGATCGTGCCAGGAAGGCCATTGCCGGAGAACAACGGCGCCCTAGAAACGGAACGGCCGATCACGGTTACGAGATCGGGTGCGCGAACGGGCCGATCGTTTCATCCGTCGGCCGATTCCGCTGTCCGGCGGGTGGCAAGGCACGCCCGCGCCGGATATCAAGCGCCGCTTGCCGGCGCGCGACCGCGTGCGGGTGCGCCACGAGAGCCGATTCAGAGATCCCTGGAGGATGCCCACGATGACGACTGCGGCCGAGGTGCTGAAGACGATCCGGGACAACGACGTGCGTTACGTGGACTTCCGGTTCACCGACCCGCGCGGCAAGTGGCAGCACGTCACGTTCGACGTGTCGCTCATCGACGAGGAGATCTTCGACGAGGGCACCATGTTCGACGGCTCCTCGATCGCCGGCTGGAAGGCGATCAACGAGTCCGACATGCTGCTGATGCCGGATCCCGTCACCGCCACGCTGGACCCGTTCTTCTCGGCCGCGACCATGTCGATCGTCTGCGACGTGCTGGAGCCGGCCACCGGCGAGCCCTACGGCCGTGACCCGCGCGGCACCGCCAAGCGCGCCGAGGCCTACCTGCAGCAGACCGGCATCGGCGACACGATCTACGTCGGCCCCGAGGCCGAGTTCTTCGTGTTCGACGACGTGAAGTTCGGCGCCGACCCGTACCGCACGGGCTTCGAGCTCGACTCCACCGAGCTGCCGACCAACGGCTTCACCGACTACGAGGGCGGCAACCTCGGCCACCGGGTCCAGACCAAGGGCGGCTACTTCCCGGTCCCGCCGCAGGATTCGGCGCAGGACATGCGCGGCGAGATGCTCGCGGCCATGCAGTCCATGGGCGTGAAGGTCGAGAAGCACCACCACGAGGTGGCCTCGGCCCAGCACGAGCTCGGCATGAAGTTCGACACGCTGACCCTGCTCGCCGACCACATGCAGATCTACAAGTACTGCATCCACAACGTCGCGCAGAGCTACGGCAAGTCCGCGACCTTCATGCCCAAGCCCGTCTACGGCGACAACGGCTCAGGGATGCACGTCCACCAGTCGATCTGGAAGGACGGCAAGCCGGTCTTCGCGGGCGACAAGTATGCCGGCCTGTCCCAGGAGTGCCTCTGGTACATCGGCGGCATCATCAAGCACGCCAAGGCGCTGAACGCCTTCACCAACCCGTCGACCAACTCGTACAAGCGCCTGGTGCCGGGCTACGAGGCGCCGGTGCTGCTCGCCTACTCGGCGCGCAACCGCTCGGCCTCCTGCCGCATCCCGTGGACCAAGAGCCCGAAGGCCAAGCGCGTCGAGGTCCGCTTCCCCGACCCGATGGCGAACCCCTACCTCGCCTTCTCGGCGCTGCTGATGGCCGGCCTCGACGGCATCCGCAACAAGATCGACCCGGGTCCGGCCATGGACAAGGACCTGTACGAGCTGCCGCCGCGGGAGCTTAAGAAGATCCCGACCGTGTGCGGCTCGCTGCGCGAGGCCCTGAACAGCCTCGACAAGGACCGGGCCTTCCTCAAGGAGGGCGGCGTGTTCTCGGACGACCAGATCGACTCGTTCATCGAGCTGAAGATGACCGAGGTGCTGCGCTACGAGATGACGCCGCACCCGATCGAGTTCGTGCAGTACTACTCGCTGTGATGTGAGAGCCGGCCGGGCACGAGACCCGGCCCGGCACGCACTCCCGGGCCGGGGCCTCTCGCGGGGCCCCGGCCTTTTTCTTGGGGACGCTCAGGCGTTACCCCTCCCGCCGGACCCGAGGCGGCCCGTCAGCACCGAGACCGGGTCGGGACCGGTGCGGTCCCGGGCAGGCCCGGCGGCCGGCTGCACAGGTGCCCGCGCACACGGAGCCCGACCGATGCTCACCCTCGACCACCTCGTCGTCGTCGCGCCCGACCTCGCGGAGGGCGTGGCGCATGTCCGGGACTGCCTCGGCCTCGCCATGCCCGAGGGCGGTCGCCACCGCGAGATGGGCACGCGCAACCACCTGCTGCGCCTCGGCGACGCCCTGTTCCTAGAGGTGATCGCCGTCGATCCCGAGGCGCCTGCTCCGCCCCGCGCCCGCTGGTTCGGCCTGAGCGACCCGGCGCGGGTACGGGCGGACTGGGATTCGGGCCGGCGGCTGCGCGGCTTCGTCGCCCGCGCGGACGATCTCGACGGCCTCCTCGCCGCGCACGGCGCGCTCCTCGGCGCGGCGGCGACGATGACCCGGGGCGACCTGTCCTGGCGCTTCGCGGTGCCCCCGGGCGGGGCGTGGCCGGCGGACGGGGCCGCGCCCTGCGCGATGGCGTGGGGACCGCGCGGCAATCCCGCCGCGACGATGCCGGATCTCGGCGCCGGTCTGGAGGCGCTCGTCCTGACGCATCCGGATCCCGACGCCGTCGCGGGGCTTCACGCGGCGCTGGGCCTCGCCGCTCCACCGCAGGTTGTGTCCGGCCCGGGCCCGCGCTGGACCGCCCGGATCAGCACGCCGTCGGGCCCGCGGACCCTGACCTGAGGGCGACGGACCCTCCTCGCCGGCCTGATCGGGTGGGCGACCGGCGAGGAGGGCCTGGCCGGGACTCGGAAGCCCAGGCAGCCACAACCTACCAGCGACTTATCGCGGTGCGGTGACAGGAAAGTCTCACTCCGCACAGGAAGTGTGCAGGCCCCGCCGGACCCTCAGGTGTGCGCGAAGATGTCGGTCTCGGGCCAGCCGTCGAGGTCGAGGCGCGCCCGCGTCGGCAGGAAGCCGAAGCAGGCGGCCGCGAGGTCGGTGCGACCCTCCCGGGCCAGCATCGCGTCGAGCCGCTCCCGGGCCGCGTGGAGGTGGAGGACGTCCGAGGCCGCGTAGTCGAGCTGGGCCTGCGACAGGGTCTCGGCGCCCCAGTCCGAGGATTGCTGCTGCTTGGACAGGTCGACGCCGACCAGCTCGCGGACCACATCCTTCAGCCCGTGGCGATCCGTGTAGGTGCGCGCGAGCTTCGAGGCGATCTTGGTGCAGTAGACCGGGCTCGGCATCACGCCGAGGGCCCTGTACAGGACCGCCACGTCGAACCGCGCGAAGTGGAAGATCTTCAGGATGCCGGGATCGGCCAGGACCCGCTTCAGCACGACCGGCTCCGGCCCGTCCTGCGGGATCTGCACCACGTCGGCCGTGCCGTCGCCGGTGGAGAGCTGCACCACGCAGAGGCGGTCCCGATGCGGGTTGAGACCGAGCGTCTCGGTGTCGATGGCCACCGCCCGCCCCGCGTCGTAGCTGGCGGGCAGGTCGCCGCGGTGAAGACGTACGGTCGGGCTCGGCATCGTTCTCGGACCTTGCGGGGTTTTCGGCCGGTAGCATCGGTGCCAAGTGCCGGCAAGCCGCGGACGATCCGCGCGGCCGGGACCGACAGGGAGCTGGACATGACGGCAGCCGAGGTGATCGCGACCCTGGGGTTGAAGCCCCATCCGGAGGGCGGCCATTACCGCGAGACGTTCCGCGATCCCCGCACCGTCGACGGGCGCTCGGTCGGCACCGCGATCTACTTCCTGCTCGACCTCGGCGAGGTCTCGGCGTGGCACCGGGTCGACGCCACCGAGATCTGGCACTGGCACGCCGGCGCGCCGCTGGTGATCACCACGAGCCCCAACGGGCACGACGCCGAGGCCCGGCATCTCGGGCCGGACCTCGCCGCCGGGCAGCGCCCGCAATGCGTCGTGCCGGCCGGCCACTGGCAGACCGCCACCAGCCTGGGCGCCTGGACGCTCGTCGGCTGCACGGTCTCGCCGGGGTTCGACTTCGCCGGCTTCGAGATGGCGCCGCCCGACTGGCGGCCGATGCCGCGCGGATGATCCGCCGCTATCGTGGAGGCGGCGCGCCGGGGCGTGCGGGGTCACGCCCCTGTCACCGTCCCCCTCTACCGGCGGCCTGAAACGGGAGGTTCGCGATGCGTGCGATCATGTTGGGGCTGGGGCTGCTTCTGGGCGCGGGCCCCGCGATCGCCGGCGAGGCCGCCCAGCTCGGCCCCCGGCCCTTCTACCTCGTCGACCAGCTTAAGCCCGGCCCGCTCAAGGACAGGCTCGCCGCCTGCGGCGTCGACCGGACCTACACGCCCCGGACCTTCTCGATCTCGCACCGCGGCGCGCCGCTGATGTTCCCGGAACACACCCGGGAGGGCCTGCTCGCCGCGTACCGGATGGGTGCCGGGATCATCGAGTGCGACGTGGCCTTCACCAAGGACCGCGAGCTCGTCTGCCGCCACAGCCAGTGCGACCTGCACACGACCACCGACATCCTCGCCCGGCCCGAGCTCGCGGCGAAGTGCACGCAGGGCTTCACGCCGGCCGACCCGGCCACCGGGCGGAAGGCCTCGGCCAAGTGCTGCACCAGCGACCTGACGCTGGACGAGTTCAAGGCGCTGAACGGGAAGATGGACGCGTCCGACCCGGACGCCACCACGGTGGCGGCCTACATGAACGCGACGCCGCGCTGGCGCACCGACCTCTACGCCGGCACCGGCACGCTGATGTCGCACAAGGAGTACATCGCGCTGGTGAAGGGGATGGGGCGGAAATTCACCCCCGAGCTGAAGGCGCCCCAGGTCCCGATGCCGTTCCAGGGCACCTACACGCAGGACATGTACGCCCAGCAGCTGATCGACGAGTACCGGGAGGCCGGGATCCCGGCGTCCGACGTCTATCCGCAGAGCTTCCAGCTCCGCGACATCCTCTACTGGCTGGAGAAGGATCCGGAATTCGGCCGCCAGGCGATCTTCCTCGACGACCAGGACGAGACCGCGAAGGGCTTCGACCCGGAGAAGCCCGCCACGTGGCAGCCCGGCATGGCCGAGCTCGCCCGGAAGGGCGTGACGATCCTGGCGCCGCCGCTGTGGATGCTGGTCCGTCCGGGCCCGGACGGGACGATCGAGCCCTCGACCTACGCCCGGGAGGCCAAGGCGGCCGGGCTGGGGCTGATCGCGTGGTCGCTGGAGCGCTCGGGCCCCCTGAAGGGCGGCGGCGGGTACTATTACCAGTCGATCAAGCCGGTGGTCGCCGGCGACGGCGACATCCTGCGGCTGCTCGACGTCCTGCACGGGCAGGTGGGCGTGCTGGGGGTCTTCTCCGACTGGCCCGCGACCACGACCTTCTACGCCAACTGCGTCGGCGCCCCGTAGCGCCGCCGCTCAGTCGGCCCAGAGGGCCACGAGGGAGAAGAAGCCGGCCATCACGAAGTTCACGATCAGGAAGCCGGTGATGATGAGGGCGAGCGTCATGGTGGCCTCGGAGGCGGAGCGGTCAGCGGGGTGGGGGCGCGGCGCGGCCAGGCCCTCGTGGACCTGCGCCGCCCGCCGATGAGCCCCGCGGCGCGTCCGCGGGGGCGTGCGCGGTGTCCGCCTAGTGCGGGCTCAGCACGTGAAGGAGGTTGAACAGGTACTCGCCGCTCAGCGGCTTCCAGCCGAGCCGCCGCCGGATCAGGCCGTAGCCCGCGCAGGTCAGCGCGGCGGAGCCGAGGACCGCGAGCGTGAACCAGGCCAGGCTGGCGGTCGCGAACCCGACGGCGATGCCGAACAGGGCCACCGTCACGAAGATGATCCGGCTCGGGTTGCGCGGGCCGCGCGTCGTCATGTCGGACATGGGGACCTCCCTCGATCCGGATCAGCGGGCGCGGCAGTTCGGGCCGTACCAAGTCATGGTCCGGCGATCCATGCCGCCGTCCGAGGAGGCGCCGCAGACGGGGAACCGCGCGTCGCCGGTGCGCTGCAGGCTCATCACCTTGTAGAGGTCCTGCTGGGCCTCGCGGCGGCGGTTCTGCTCGGCGAGCTGCGCCTGCCAGTACAGGTTGCTGTTGGACTGGGCGACGGCGCGCTGCTGGTGGAGCCCCATCATGCACTCGGCGAAGCCGTCGGTGCCGGGCTCGAAGCCGAAGGCGTAGCACTGGTTCTGATCCAGCGCGTGGCGCTCCTGCGGGGTGACGCAGGCCGCCAGCCCCAGGGCACAGGCCGCCGCGAGCCCCAGCTTCGCGACCGCGGGCAGCGCGGGGCGGCGGCGGGCCGCGGAGCGGTCGTCACGCATCGCGGTCGTGGGGGAAGAACAATTCTGGCTCGCGCCGATAAACTGAACGCCGAATTTACCGTGAAACCAGTTGTTCATGATCCTCGGGACCTCGATTTCTATCGGCGGGACCATCCGTGAGCCGATGGAAGGAGGTCTATACGAGGCCGCTCGAATTGTTCGTGTCTCAGAACACGCGGGCCGGCGGGCCGATCGCTGCCCGCAATGCCCGTTATCCCGCCCGACGCGCGATTCCGCACGCGGGGAAGGACTTTCGTCACGCTTGATGGTTCGGATGGTGCGGGCCCGCGGCCGCGGCCGGCGGCGCGTGGGCCGGAACGGCGCGGCCCGGGACGGTCGCCGGCAGGCGGGGCCCGGCGCGGGGAGCGCCGTCGTCGGGTTCGGCCGCGCGGCGTGTCGGAAGGAACGCTCTTCGGCCGGAGAGATGCGCGCCCGGCGCGGTGGGGCTACTTGCCCACAGGGCGGGCGCGCCGGGTCGATCCGGCGCGCCCGCGGCGATCAGACGAAGTGCTGGCCGCCGTTGATGGTCAGCGTCGAGCCGTTCACGAAGCCGGCCTCGTCGCTGGCGAGATACTCGACCGCGTGGGCGATCTCGTCGGACTCGCCGAGGCGGCCGGTCGGGATCGTCGAGATGATCTTGTTGCGGATGTCCTCGGGCACCGCCATCACCATCTCGGTGGCGATGTAGCCCGGCGCCACCACGTTGACCGTGATGCCCTTCGACGCGCTCTCCTGCGCGAGCGCCTTGGCGAAGCCGATCACGCCGGCCTTGGCGGCCGAGTAGTTGGTCTGCCCGGCCTGGCCCTTCTGGCCGTTGATCGACGAGATGATGATGATGCGGCCGAAGTTGCGGCTGCGCATGCCCTCGATCAGCGGACGGGTGCAGGTGAACATCGAGTCGAGGTTGGTCTTGATGACCGCCTGCCACTTCTCGAACGTCATCTTGTGGAAGGCGCCGTCCCGGGTGATGCCGGCGTTGTTCACCAGGATGTCCACCGGGCCGAGCTCGGCCTCGATCGCCTTGATGCCGGCCTCGCAGCTCGCGAGATCGCCCACGTCGAACTTGAAGACCGGGATGCCGGTCTCGGCCTTGAAGGCGTTGGCCGCCTCGTCGTTGCCGGCGTAGTTGGCGGCGACCTTGTAGCCCTTGTCCTTGAGCCGCTTCGAGATCGCCGCGCCGATGCCGCGGGTGCCGCCTGTGACCAGGGCGACGCGTCCTTGAGCCATTGTTTCCTCCTGTTCGCATCACTTGATGCCGCGTGCGGATGGCGTCCGCACGCGATTTTTTCTGACTTCGGCCTTAAGTCTATGTTGTGGGCCGATACTGTCGTGACGGACCGATCAGGTCCGCTCGACGCACATCGCCACGCCCATGCCGCCGCCGATGCAGAGCGTGGCGAGGCCCTTCTTGGCGTCGCGGCGCTTCATCTCGTGGAGCAGGGTGACGAGGACGCGGGCGCCCGAGGCCCCGATCGGGTGGCCGATGGCGATCGCGCCGCCGTTGACGTTCACCTTCGCGTCGTCCCAGCCCATGTCCTTGTTGACGGCCAGCGCCTGGGCCGCGAAGGCCTCGTTCGCCTCGATCAGGTCGAGGTCGGACGGCTTCCAGCCGGCCTTGTCCAGGGCCTTGCGCGAGGCCGGGATCGGGCCGGTGCCCATCACCTTCGGGTCGACGCCCGCGGTCGCCCAGGACTTGATCCGGGCGAGCGGGGTCAGGCCGCGGCGCTCGGCCTCCGAGGCCGACATCAGCACGAGGGCGGCGGCGCCGTCGTTGAGGCCGGAGGCGTTGGCGGCGGTGACGGTCCCGTCCTTGGTGAAGGCCGGCTTCAGCTTGGCCATCGCCTCCAGGGTGGCGCCGTCGCGGATGTACTCGTCGGTGTCGACGATCGTGTCGCCCTTCCGGCCCGGCACCGTGACGGGGACGATCTCGTCCTTGAAGCGGCCCTCCTTGCGGGCGGCCTCGGCCTTGTTCTGCGAGCGGGTCGCGAACTGGTCCTGCTGCTCGCGGGTGAGCTGGAAGGCCTGGGCGACGTTCTCGGCGGTCTGACCCATGTGGTAGCCGTTGAACGCGTCCCAGAGCCCGTCCTTGATCATGGTGTCGACGAGCTTCACGTCGCCCATCTTCTGCCCGCCGCGCAGGTACTGCGCGTGGGGCGACAGCGACATCGATTCCTGGCCGCCGGCCACGATGACCTTGGCGTCGCCGTTGGCGATCTGCTGCATGCCGATCGCGACCGTGCGCAGGCCCGAGCCGCAGACCTGGTTGAGGCCCCAGGCGGTGGCCTTCTCGGGAATGCCGGCCTTGATGGCCGCCTGACGGGCGGGGTTCTGGCCAGCGCCCGCGGTGAGGACCTGGCCGAAGATCACCTCGTCCACCTCGTCGGGCGAGACCTTGGCGCGCTCCAGGGCGGCCTTGATCGCCGTCGCGCCGAGCTCGTGGGCCGGCACCGCCCCGAAGGCGCCGCCGAACGAGCCGACCGGCGTGCGCGCCGCCCCGACGATGACGATCTCTTCGCTGCCTGCCATGTGAACGTTCTCCTCTCGCGAGCCGGCGCGCCTTCCACGTCCCGGGGCGCGCTCTGTGCCGGCCCTGGGATGAAGGGCCTGAGGTGGGCGAAGTCAAGGTTGTGGATCGAAGCGCCAAACGCGCCGATGACGCGACCGCGAGACTGAAATGGCGCGACCGCCCCGACCGCTCTGCATTATTCTGCGTTGAACAGCTGCAGTTTGCTGTTTTCTGCGCCCGGGGAAGGCTTTAAGGATCGTGTTGCGGGCGCGAAGACAGCCCCCGTCAGACAGCACCGCGCGTCTGCAACGCCCCCCGGTCCCGAGTCCAGAAAGGCCGTTCCCGATGGCGGATACCGTCAAGGCCACCCAGACCGTCATCAAGAAGTACGCCAACCGGCGCCTCTATCACACCGGCACCTCGACGTACGTGACGCTGGAGGACCTCGCCACGATGGTGCAGAACGGCGAGGATTTCGTCGTCTACGACGCGCGGACGGGCGACGACATCACACGCTCGGTCCTGACGCAGATCATCTTCGAGCAGGAGAACAAGGCCGGCGCCGAGAACCTGCTCCCGGTGGCGTTCCTGCGCCAGCTGATCCGCTTCTACGGCGACAGCATGCGCACGATGGTGCCGAGCTTCCTCGAATTCTCGATGGCGAACTTCGCCAAGGATCAGGACGGCCTGCGGGAGAAATTCGCCCAGAGCTTCGGCCCGGCGGCGTTCCAGAACGCCATCGAGCAGCAGGTGCGCACCAACATGAACTTCTTCGGCGATGCCATGAAGATGTTCACGGGCTTCGCCCCGCCCGCGCCGGGAGCCCAGCCGACGGCGCCGGCCGCGACTCAGCCCGCGACCTACGGGGGCGGCGAGCTGGACGATCTCAAGCGCCAGATGCTGGAGATGCAGCAGCGCCTGGAGGCGCTCGCGAAAAAGTAATTGCGCCGGACCGACCGGACGAAGGGTTGACGATCGGTAAACGTCGGCCCCACCTTTGCGACACGGGCACGGAAACGTGCGGAGAATGTGCGCATGGTGCGTATCGGAACAGTCAGCCGTCTCGGCCCGACACAGGTTCGCTCCACCCGGCGCGCGCCGGTCCCGGACGCGGACGCCTCTCCCGAGACGGTGCGGACGGAGGTCCAGGCGCTCGCCCTGATCGACGGGGGCCAGTCCGATGAGCCGCCCGCCCCCCGGACAGCGGAACGCGCGGCCGCGGGGAGACCCCGCGCCGGCTTCATCGCGCAGTTGCTGACGGCGGGCGATCCGACGCTGCTGCCGTCGCGCCTGGAACGGACCCGGATGGCCGCCGCGCGCTACGCGGAGGCCGCGCGGCGCCTCGCCTGAGGCGCCGCCCTCGCGAGGCTCAGGCCTCGGCGGACTTCACCTTCAGGACCTGACGGCCGCGGTACATGCCGGTCTTCAGGTCGATGTGGTGCGGACGGCGCAGCTCGCCGGAATCCTTGTCCTCGACGTAGGTCGGCGCCTTGAGGGCGTCGGCCGAGCGGCGCATGCCGCGGCGGGAGGGGGAGGTCTTTCGCTTCGGAACGGCCATGGCTGGATCCTTCGTGACGCCGCGGACAAAGCGGCGCGCGGGCGGCTCCTCGATCGAGGATCGCCACGCACACCGCGGGATACGGATGAGGCCGGGCTTATAGCTCCGGCGCCGGCCCGTGACTAGGGGTGCCGGACCACAACCGTTAAGGGCGGGTTCAAGCGGAGCGGCGCAGATCTGGCCGGACGGCACCGCAATGCGGGCCGCGCCTCTCGGGAGAACGCCATGGCTTCCTCCACCAAGACCCTCGCCCTCCTCGCCCTCCTGTCGAGCCTCGTCGCGGCCCCGGCCCTGGCGCAGGCGCCGCAGGCGCCGACGACCGCGGCACCGACGGCGCCCGCGAAGCCCGCGGCCCCGAGCGCGCCCGTCGCCGGATCGCCGAACGCCGCCAAGGGGGCGCTGATCGATCTCAACAGCGCCAGAACCGAGGAGCTCGACGCGCTGCCCGGCATCGGCGCGGCGCGCGCGGCCGCGATCATCAAGGGACGGCCGTATCGCGGGAAGGACGATCTCGTCTCCAAGAAGATCATCCCGCAGAGCGTCTACGACGGCATCAAGGACAAGATCATCGCCAAGCAGAAGTAGCCGCTACTCGGCGATCGCCCCCTGGGGCATGGAGAAGCCGGGGGGCGTCTTCGGGGCCGCTGCGGCCTTCGGTGCCGCCTGGCGGGGCGCCTTCTTGCGGGCCTCGGCCTTCGGCACCTTCGGCGCCTTGACGGCGGGCGGCGCCTCGCAGGCGCGGAAGGTCAGCTGCGCCAGGGGCGTCCCCTCCTCGCTGACGATCGCGATCGGATCGGGGAAGGTCGGCAGCGTCGGCTCCCAGTGGATCGGGCTGCCCAGCATCGCCTCGACACCTGACGCGGCGCCGCCGCGCCGCAGCGTGGTGAAATCGGGCCCGTAGGCCGTGGCGACCTTTCCGGCGATCACGACCTGAAGGACCTCGTTCACCTCGGGCGTGAGCGGCCTGAGCGGGTTCGTCGTGCGGACCTGCCCGGCCCGCGTGATCACCATCTTGAACCCCTTGGCGCTCTCGAAGCGGGCCGCCTGCGTCCCGCAGGGCTGCTCGAGGGAGGGGCCGGCGGCGGGCGTGGGGCTCGCCGCCTGAGGCGCAGCTTGGCCCGGCGGCGCCGTCGCGGCGGGCGCGGCCGGTGCGGGCGCAGCCTGGGGAGGCGCGGCCTGCGCCGGAACGGCCGCCGCGGC
>NZ_JBKFBI010000014.1:0-69866 GCF_053346095.1 Methylobacterium sp. A52T
TAGCGGCGCATGCTGAGTGAGGACGTGCACGACCGCGACGGGTCTCGCGCGGACGAGACGGTGGCGGACCGGGGCCACGGCGGCGCGCGTCGCGCCGCGACCGGACCGGCGAAGAAGCCCTCGGGCGCGGCCGGCCTGGTCCTCCTGCTGCTCGCCGTCGCGGGCGGGGGGGGCGCGGGGGGGGGGCCCCACCCCCCCGCGGGCGGGCGCCCGGCCCCGGGGGCGGGGCGGGGGGGGCCGCGGAGACGAGGTTCTGGAGGAAGGCGAGGCCGTAGGAGGCGAGCACGGGCCCCGGATCCATGCCGTGCGCGCCGGACGCGAGGCCGACCGCGACCGGGTAGGCGACCGGCCCCGGCAGATTGCTGGCCAGGGCGTCGAGGGCGTCGCACGGCCACGCGCCGCGCGTCGCGTCGAGGAAGCTGCGGCCCTGCTGGCTCGTCTCCAGGTGCAGCTCGCGCGACGGCGCCAGGGCCAGGGCGAGGTCGTTGACGGCGACCAGCGCGGCGCCGTCCGCGGACAGCGCCGCCGCGTGGGCTTGGGCCGCCAGGATCAGGTCGTTGCGCAGGGCACCGCGCTCGCAGACGTCCCGGAGCCACGCGGTCAGGCTGGCCTCGTCGCGGACGTCGCCCGCTTCGACCGCCCATTCGAGCCCGTGCGAGTAGGCGTAGGCCCCGACCGGGTAGCCGGGCGACAGCCACGCCATCAGGCGCAGCGCCTCCAGGGCGTCAGCCCGCGGCATGGTGGTGCTGGTGGCCGCCATGCGGGTGGTCGTGGTCATGCCCGTGATGGTGCCCGTGGTCGTGCCCGTGGCCGCCGGAATAGGCGCCGCCCTCGGGCCGGAACGGGCGCACCACCGGCTCGGCGGTGCCGCCGAGGCCCCGGACCATCTCGGCGAGGACGTGGTCGTGCGCGATCCAGACCGCGTCCGGGCCGATCTCGGCGGCGATGTGCCGGTTGCCGATGTGCCAGATCAGGCGCTTGAGGGCGTGATCGCCGGCGGCCCGGATCTCGAGCAGGCGCTCCGGCGCGGCCTCGACCCAGACGAGGCGTCCGTCCTGCAGGACCAGGGCGTCGCCGTCCTCCAGCACGGTCGGCTCCGGGAGGTCCAGCAGGAAGCTCAGCCCCCCGGCGCCGCGCATGGCGACGCGGCGCCGGTGGCGGTCGCCGTGATCGAGGACGACGCGGTCGATGATCTCGCCGCCCGACAGGGCGTCGCGGCGGAGGATGCGGGTGGCGCGGATCATGGTCGACGGATCGGGCGGGGTTCTCGGGCGCGGTCAGACAACGTCCGTCTCCGGCGCGCCCGGATAGAAGCCGAGTTCACGGATCTGCTCGATCGCGTAGGGACAGGATTTCGGAAAGACGGATCCGGGCAAGCCCGTCTCGCTCGCCGCCCCGAGGACGGCGACGGAATAGGCCTTCGCGAGCACCGCATCCGGCCAGGACTGGAGGCTGGGGCTCACGTCGATCAGGTCATCGATCCGGATGCGCTGCTCGAGGATGGTCGCGCGCCAGCCGTACTTCCGCTTCTGCGGCTGGAACTCCCACTTCAGCAGGTGCAGCAGCAGGATGGCGAGACGGCTCCGGATCTCGGATTTCTGGGATCCGCCCAAGCTCTCGATCTCCTCGGCGACGTTGGCGCTGTCCAGATCCGGCCAGCGCCCGGCCCGGAGCAGGGCTGCCTGCTCCTCGGTCCAGAGGCAGAGATCGGTCGTGTAGAGGTCGTCCCTCGCCGGAAGCTGGGCGATCTTCGTCATCGCGGCTCTCCTGCCACCGGGCCCATCCTATCTCAGAACAGGAAGTAGCGCTGCGCCATCGGCAGCACCTCGGCCGGCTCGCAGACCAGCAGCTCGCCGTCGGCGCGCACGTCGTAGGTCTCCGGATCGACCTCGATGACCGGCGTGGCGTCGTTCAGCACCATGCTCTTCTTCGAGATGCCGCCGCGGACGTTCTCAACGGCGACCAGCTCCTTCTGCACGCCCAGCCGCTCGCGCAGGCCGTCCTCCACCGCCGCCCGCGAGACGAAGGTGAGGGCGGTGGCGAAGGGCGCCCGGCCGTAGGCGCCGAACATCGGCCGGTAATGCACCGGTTGCGGCGTCGGGATCGAGGCGTTCGGGTCGCCCATGGGCGCGGCCGCGATGCTGCCGCCCTTCAGCACGAGGTCGGGCTTCACGCCGAAGAAGGCCGGCGTCCACAGCACGAGGTCGGCGAGCTTGCCGGGCTCCACCGAGCCGATGTGCCGGGAGATGCCGTGCGCGATCGCCGGGTTGATCGTGTACTTGGCGACGTAGCGGCGCGCGCGCAGGTTGTCAGTGCCGGACGCGTCGCCCGGCAGGGCGCCCCGCTGGCGCTTCATCTTGTCGGCGGTCTGCCACGTGCGGATGATGACCTCGCCGACCCGGCCCATCGCCTGGCTGTCGGAGGACATCATCGAGAGCGCGCCGATGTCGTGCAGGATGTCCTCGGCCGCGATGGTCTCGCGCCGGATCCGGCTCTCCGCGAAGGCGAGATCCTCGGGGATCGACGGGTCGAGGTGGTGGCAGACCATGAGCATGTCGAGATGCTCGTCGATCGTGTTCCACGTGTAGGGCCGCGTCGGGTTGGTGGACGACGGCAGCACGTTCGGCAGCCCGGCCACCTTGATGATGTCCGGCGCGTGGCCGCCGCCCGCGCCCTCGGTGTGGAAGGCGTGGATGGTCCGGCCCTTGAAGGCCGCGATCGTGTCCTCGACGAAGCCCGACTCGTTGAGCGTGTCGGTGTGGATCATGACCTGGATGTCGTGGGCGTCCGCCACCGACAGGCAGGTATCGATCGCCGCGGGCGTGGTGCCCCAGTCCTCGTGCAGCTTCAGCGCGCAGGCACCCGCCCGCACCATCTCGACGAGGCTCTCCGGACGGGACGCGTTGCCCTTCCCGGCGAAGGCGAGGTTCATCGGGAAGGAATCCGCCGCCTCGATCATCCGGGCGATGTGCCAGGGGCCCGGTGTGCAGGTGGTGGCGAAGGTGCCGTGCGCCGGGCCGGTGCCGCCGCCGAGCATCGTGGTGACGCCCGAGCAGAGCGCCTCCTCGATCTGCTGCGGGCAGATGAAGTGGATGTGGCTGTCGAAGCCGCCCGCCGTCAGGATCTTGCCCTCGCCGGCGATGACCTCGGTGCCCGGCCCGACCACGATGTCGACCCCGGGCTGCACGTCCGGGTTGCCGGCCTTGCCGAGCCGGAAGATCCGGCCCCGCACGATGCCGACATCGCACTTCACGATGCCCCAGTGGTCGAGGACCACCGCGTTGGTGATCACCGTGTCGACGGCGCCGTCGGCGTTCGTGGCCTGACTCTGGCCCATGCCGTCGCGAATGACCTTGCCGCCGCCGAACTTCACCTCCTCGCCGTAGGTGGTGAAGTCGCGCTCGACCGTGATCTCCAGGCTCGTGTCCGCGAGCCTGATGCGGTCGCCGACGGTCGGGCCGAACATGTCGGCGTAGGCCGAGCGCGGCAGGCTGGCGGGCTTAAGCGTGTTGGCCATGGTCAGAGCTTGCCCATCACGTCGCCGCGGAACCCGTAGACGGTGCGCCCGCCGGAGAGCGGCACCAGCGCCACCTCCCGCGTCGATCCCGGCTCGAACCGCACGGCGGTGCCCGGCGCGATGTCGAGGCGCTTGCCGCGGGCCTGCTCCCGCGGGAACACGAGGCCCGGATTGACCTCGAAGAAGTGATAGTGCGAGCCGACCTGGATCGGCCGGTCCCCGACATTGGCGACCTCGATCACGGTCCGCTCGGCGCCGGGGTTGAACACGATCTCGCCGGGCAGCGTCGTCACCGCGCCGGGGATGTCGGACGAGGCCGCGCCGCGGATCGGGTGATGCACGGTGACGAGCTTCGTGCCGTCCGGGAAGGTCGCCTCCACCTGGATGTCGTGGATCATCTCGGGCACGCCCTCCATGACCTGATCGGAGGTCAGCACGGTGGCGCCGGCCTGCATCAGGTCGGCCACGGTGCGGCCGTCCCGCGCGCCCTCGACCACGAAGTCGGTGATCAGCGCCACCGATTCCGGATGGTTGAGCTTCACGCCGCGGGCGAGGCGGTTGCGCGCCACCTGCGCCGCCATGGCGATGAGCAACTTGTCCTTCTCACGGGGCGTCAGCAGCACGGGCAACCTCGTCGTCGCGGCGGCCGGAGCAAGGATCATGCGCGCGGCGCGGTCAAGGGCGTGCGTCGGCCGTTGCAGGACCCGGACCAGCGGCCGTCGCGGCCCGCCGGGATCAGGGAGGCGTCACGACGTCATGGCGATGAAGCCGGCGAACAGGTCGGGGAGGGCCGCGCCCTTCACGGCACCCGGCAGGTCGCGGGGATGGATGAACTCGTCGCGGAACCAGGGATAGCGCTTCGGATCGAAGGAGGCCCGCAGCCAGTCGATCGTCCGCCGCACGCGGGTGATCCGCTCGGCGTCCGGGTGATAGGTCAGCCAGATGTCGACGCTGAAGCGGCCGAGATTGTCCACCGGGACCACCTGCGCGCCGATCGCGCTGGCATAGGTCGGCAGCAGGCCGATCCCGGCCCCCTTGGCGATGGCCCAGTAATACGCGCTGCTGACGTTGATCTTCAGGGTGATCGGGACCTTCGCGGGGAAGCCCGGCACGCTCCGCACGTAATCCTCGAGGGCGACGGTCTGGCCGCCGTCCTGCACCACGATCCGGTGGCGCTCTAGGTCCTCGGGGCGACCCGGTAGCCCGTAGGTCTCCTCGTAGCTCCGCGCGGCGTACGGCACCATGTGGATCCGGCCGAGCTTGACGATCCGCAAGTCCGGGCTGGTCGGCCGCGTCAGCTGGATGGCGACATCGGCCTCCAGCCGCAGGACGTCGGCGGATTCCATCGCGCAGCGCAGGTCGACGGTCAGGCGCGGGTTGGCGCGCTGGAACTCGACGAGCCGCGGCGCGAGCCAGAAGGCGCCCAGCCCCTCCGTCACGGCGATCCGCACCTCGCCGGTCTCGGCGAAGGGCGCGCCCTCGCCAGTGCGCACGAGGCTGAAGGCGGCCGCCTCCATGCGGCCGGCGGCCTCGAGGATCGCGTGGCCCTCGGCGGTGAGGCGGATGCCGTCGACGTGGCGGGTCAGCAGCGGCGCGCCGATCAGCGCCTCGAGGTCGTCGATCCGGCGCCGCACCGAGTTCACCGACAGGCCGAGCTTCGTGGCCGCCGAGCGGAAGCTGCCGGACCGCTGGAGCGCCAGGAAGACCCGGATGCTCTGCCAGTCGGGCATCGGGTCCCGGATCGCCTCCGCCTGTTCCATCGACGGAACACCCCTGTTTCAAATTTTGCACATACAGCCAGAGCGCTAGATGCGTAGTGCTTAACCGTCAATCCGTACCCGAATGACAGGTCATCCGATGACGGTGCACATTGCTCGCGCGCAGTTCGTCGCCAAGGACGCCGATCAACTCGGTACAGCGCTAGTCTCTCCCGAGCCGCGGCACGCGCTGAATGCGCTCGAGGTCGGCCGAATTGCCCGCCACCTCGTCATCTTCACGCCGACCCCGGACGATCTGGCGCGGCTGATCGCGGCGGCGCGCGCGGATCTGCCCGATCTCGCGCCCCTGCGCACCGTCCAGCGGGTGATGTCGATCAATCCCGACAGCGTCCTGGCGATCGCCCAGCGCCACCGGTTCGACGCCGCGGATCCGCGGGGCGAGGGGTTCGTGGCCTGCCTGATGCTGAACGCCGACGGCATGGCGGCGCTCAAGGCCGGGACGCTCGACGCGTCCGACCCGCCCGCCGCGATGCTGGCCGGCCAGCACGAACGCCCGGCCGGGATCTACGTCTGGGCCGTCTACGCGCGGCGGCGCCTCTCCGGCGGCGTCGGTCTCGTGTTCGACCGCCTGTCGAGCCCGACCTACCGGGGCGTCGACTTCTACGCCCGCGCCGCCACCCCCGAGGGCGCCGACCTCCTGACGACCCTCGGCTTCACGGCGCAGACCTCCGCCCGCGGGCCCCTGTACCATTTCGCCCGCGGGCCGAAGGCGGAGCCGGCGCCCCCGTACGACACCCACCGGTCCGGCGGGACCGGCATCAGCGTCGCGGTCGCGCGGAGCATGGAGGACCTGTCCCGCGTGATCGCCCTGCGCGCCGCCGTCTACATGGCGGAGCAGGCCTGCCCGTACGAGGAGGAGTTCGACGGCAACGACCTCTCGGCGACGCACCTGATCGGCTACGTCGGCGACGAGCCGGCGGGCTGCCTGCGCATCCGGTTCTTCGCGGATTTCGCCAAGATCGAGCGCCTCGCGGTCCGGGCCGAGTTCCGCAACACGCGGCTGTCCTTCGCGCTGGTCCGCGCCGGGATCGAGCTGGCCCGGGTCAAGGGCTACCGGCGCCTCTACGGCCACGCCCAGAAGCGCCTCGTCGGCTTCTGGAGCCGCTTCGGCTTCCGCGTCTTCGAGGGCGCGCAGGAGCTGGTCTTCTCGGATTTCGACTACGTCGAGATGCTGATGGAGGCGGAGCCGCACCCGCAGGCGATCGGCCTCGGCGCCGACCCCTACGTCATCATCCGGCCGGAGGGCCGCTGGCACCGGGCGGGCGCCCTCGACCGCTCGCGGAGCCGCGCCGTGACCCGCCCGTCCGTCGACCGGGCGGTCGCCGCGCGATGAACCGGCCGATCAACCCGGCGCTGTATCGCCGGCCGCGCAGCGTCCCCGCCCTGGTGCTGGTGGACATGCAGCAGGAATACGAGATCGCGGGCCGCCCGCTCGCCCTGGCGGGGATCGAGCCCGCGCTCTCCAACTGCCGGCGCGCCCTCGCGCATGCCCGCGCGAGCGGCATGCAGGTCGTCTACGTCCGCTGGATCGGCGCGCCGCTGTTCCAGGCGGGAAGCCGGTTCGTCCGCTGGATCGAGGGGTTCGAGCCGCACGGCTGCGACATGATCTTCGACCGGGACCGCCCGTCCTGCTACGCCAGCCCCGCCTTCGCGGACGCGATGGAGCGGGGATCGCCGCCGCTCGTCATCGCGGGCTTCGCCGGCGAGTCGTCCTGCCTCGCGACGGCGGTCGACGGCTTCCACCGCGGCCAGGACGTGACCTTCCTGTCCGACGCCTCCGCGAGTCACGACCTCGACGGCATCTCCGCCGACGTGATCCACCGCTCGGTGAGCGCGGTGATGCGGGTGTTCGGCGACGTCACCGACACGCAATCCTGGATCGCGGCCTCGGCGCCGTTCGCGCCCAGGCCCGCAGCATCGAGACCCACGCACGCCAATGACTGACCGAAGCCAGAATCACGGGATTCCGGACGGGGTCCCGGCCGGCGACGACGACGTGGACCTGCGCCTCGGCCGGTACGCGATCGAGCTGCTGCAGGCGGCGCGCGAGGCCGGCGAGCCGACGCTGATCGCGCAGGCCGAGGCCATGGCGATGGCGGTCGGCTTCGTGCTGGCGAGCCGGCTGCCGGGCGGCGTGCCGGAGACCGCGTGATCAGTCGGCGGCGTCCTCGCCGCCGATGAGGCGCATGGCGCGCAGGCGCGCGGTCCGCTCATCCTGGGCGCGCCGGTCCGCGGCGAGCGCCCGCCAGAGCACGACGAGCTCATCCTCGAGAGGCGTATCGACGGTTTCGTCGGTATCGCGCGCGATATTGGCGTGATCGAAGGCGTCCATGTTCGAGGTTCCGCGCCTTGAGGTGCGGTCCGCTAACAGGACAGGATCGCGATCGTCCAGCCCGAAAGTTGGGCAGATCCTGTACAAGCCGACGGGATCGTCACGCGCGGCGCAATCCATCGCCGGCAAACCGAACACCGGATCGTAGATCGGCGAGGATAAGGTGGCTGACGGCGGTCGATCGACCGGGACGATGATCCTGTTCGACCGAGTTGCATCAGCAGCCGCTATATCGGCGCGTGCCGGGACATGAATTAAATAATCTATTGACGATAACCGATGAATGCGCGACCGGCGACGCGGCCCGTCGCCTCGAACAGTGTCCGCCCAGGCCCGCGCACGCCGCGAGCCTCAGAAACATCTCGGACACCGAACTGTGACAATCCCGATCGGTATCGGCCAGGGCCCGGGCGCCGCACGGGTGCTTCCGATCGGACCGCGAGCACCTCAGGCCCGGGATCGCGTCAGCGCGGCGATGATGGATTCGACCACCACGATCTGCTCCTGCACGGCGACCAGCCGCGGCCCGGCATCCGCGCCGTCGCCCAGCACGAAGGTGCCCTTCTGCCGCCGCGCGTCGCGCAGCTTGCGCACCGACGCGACGATGACCTGCCGCTCCTCGATCAGCGCGTCGCGCAGTTCGTTCAGGCCGTCCAGTTCCAGGGTCGAGGCCATGCGGCGTCCCGGTCTCACATCCTCGGCGCGGCGTCGGCGGCCATCCCGCGCGGGCATGCCGGGCGCCTGTGGTCCGCGCGGAGCGTCCGGCGGCGCGGCGCGGCCCAGTCACGGCGGCGGTAGCACGCTTTCCGCTCACGGAACATTGCCGCGAGCCGGGGAGCGTCGCGATGTCGGGCGCGGCCATTGTATGCTATTGAATGCAAAATTATCCCGGGCCGCGGAGCGGTCGGATCAACGGGCGGATAGCGGCGCATGCTGAGTGAGGACGTGCACGACCGCGACGGGTCTCGCGCGGACGAGACGGTGGCGGACCGGGGCCACGGCGACGCGCGTCGCGCCGCGACCGGACCGGCGAAGAAGCGCTCGGGCGCGGCCGGCCTGATCCTCCTGCTGCTCGCCGTCGCGGGCGGCGGCGCCTACGGCTACACGCGCCTGAACCAGCCCGCGGTGAAGTCCAGGGCGGCGGCCCCGCTGCCGGTGCCCGTCACCCTCGGAACGGTCGAGCAGGGGCCGTTCGCCCTCGTGTCGAACGGCCTCGGCACCGTCCAGGCGTACAACACCGTCCAGGTGCGCACGCGCGTCGACGGCGAGATCCAGCAGGTCGCGTTCCGCGAGGGGCAGACCGTCCGCAAGGGCGACGTGCTGGTGCAGATCGACCCGCGGCCCTACCAGGCAGCGCTGGATCAGGCGAAGGCCAAGAAGGAGCAGGACACGGCCAACCTCGGCAACGCGAAGGCGGACCTCGTCCGCTACACCGGGCTGGGCGCCTTCGCCTCCCGGCAGCAGACCGAGACGCAGACGGCCCTGGTCGCGCAGCTCACCGCGCAGGTGGCGTCGGACCAGGCGGCGATCGACAACGCCACGACGCAGCTCGGCTACGCCACGATCCGCGCGCCCATCGACGGCGTCACGGGCTTCCGGCAGGTCGATATCGGCAACATCGTCAACGCGGCCGGCCAGACCCCGATCGTGACGATCACCCAGGTCGAGCCGATCTTCGTGGTGTTCACGGCCCCGGAGGATCAGCTGCCCGCCATCACCGCGGCCCTCAAGGCCGGTGACGTGCCGGTGGAGGCCTGGACGTCGGACGGGCTGACCAAGCTCGCCGACGGCAAGCTCGCCCTGTTCAACAACCAGGTCGACACCGCGACCGGCACGATCCGCCTCAAGGCCGTCTACGAGAACAGGAACCACGCGCTGTGGCCGGGCCTGTCGGTCTCCACCAAGATGCGGGTCGGCACGGTCGCGGTCGCCACGACGGTGCCGGACGACGCGATCCAGCACGGGCCCGACGGGCTGTTCGCCTTCGTGGTGGACGATGCCAGCCGGGCGCATCAGCGCGCGCTGAAGGCGGGCCGCTCGGATTCGGGACGGACGCGCGTTCTCAGCGGCGACCTCCGGCCCGGCGAGCGGGTGATCGTCGCCGGCCAGTACAAGGTGCAGGACGGCAGCCTCGTGGCCGATCCGCACGCGGCCCACACCGCGCAGGCGGAGGCGGTCCAGTGACGCCCGCGGCACGCCTCACGGCGGGCGCGGCCCCGCGCGGGGCCCGGCCATGAAGGGCGGCATCTCGGCGCCGTTCATCCGGTTCCCGGTGGCGACCACGCTGATCATGGTCGGCATCCTGTTCCTCGGGATCGTGGCCTACCCGCTGCTGGGCGTCGCGCCGCTGCCGCAGGTGGATTTCCCGACGATCCAGGTGACCGCGCAGCTGCCCGGTGCCAGCCCGGAGACGATGGCCTCGTCGGTGGCGCAGCCCCTGGAGCGGCAGTTCTCGCAGATCCCGGGCGTGTCGCAGATGACCTCGACGAGTTCCCTCGGGATCTCGACGGTCACGGTCCAGTTCGACCTCAACCGCAACATCGACGGCGCGGCGAGCGACATCCAGGCGGCGATCAACGCCGCCAGCGGCCAGCTCCCGAAGAACCTCCCGACCCCGCCGACCTACCGCAAGGTCAACCCGGCCGATTCGCCGATCCTGCTGCTCTCGGCCACCTCCGACAGCATGCCGCTGATCGACGTCGACGACGCCGTCGACGTCCAGCTCGCCCAGCGGATCAGCCAGATCTCGGGCGTCGCCCAGGTCTTCATCGGCGGCCAGCAGAAGCCCGCCGTGCGGATCCAGATCGACCCGGCCAAGCTCGTGGCCAAGGGCCTGTCGCTGGAGGACGTGCGCGCGCAGCTCACCCTCACCACGGTCAACAACCCGAAGGGCAGCATCGACGGCGGCAGCCACAGCTACACCATCTACGCCAACGACCAGCTCACCGCGGCCCACAACTGGAACGACGTCATCGTCGCCTATCGCGACGGCGCGCCGCTGCGCGTCCGCGACATCGGACAGGCGGTCGCCGGCCCCGAGGACACCAAGCAGGCCGGCTGGACCAACGGCAAGCGCGGCATCTTCCTGGTCGTGTTCAAGCAGCCCGGCGCCAACGTCATCGACACGGTCGACAGCATCAAGGCCCAGCTGCCCCGCCTGACCGCCACACTGCCGGCCGCCATCAAGGTCGGCATCCTGAGCGACCGCACGCAGACCATCCGCGCCTCGGTCGAGGACGTGCAGTTCACCCTGCTGCTGACGATCGCGCTGGTCGTCGGGGTGATCTTCGTCTTCCTGCGCAGCTTCTGGGCGACCGTGATCCCGAGCGTGACCGTGCCGCTCGCGCTGCTCGGCGCCTGCGCGCTGATGTGGATGGCGGGCTACACCCTCGACAACCTCTCGCTGATGGCGCTCACCATCTCGGTCGGCTTCGTGGTCGACGACGCCATCGTCGTGCTGGAGAACATCAGCCGCTACGTCGAGGAGGGGATGCGGCCCATGGAGGCCGCCTTCAAGGGCGCGGGCGAGATCGGCTTCACCATCGTGTCGATCTCGGTGTCGCTGATCGCCGTGCTGATCCCGCTCCTGCTGATGGGCGGCATCATCGGAAGGCTGTTCCGCGAGTTCGCCGTGGTGCTGTCGATGACCATCGCGGTCTCGGCCTTCGTGTCTCTGACGCTGACCCCGATGATGGCCTCGCGGCTGCTGAAGGCCCACGACGCCGAGCGCCACGGCCGCCTCTACCGGATGAGCGAGGCCGCCTTCGACTGGCTGCTGGCGGTCTACGCCGACGCCCTCGACGTCGCGCTGCGCTTCCGCCGCGTCACGCTGCTGGTCTTCTTCGCCACGCTGGCGCTGACCGGCTACCTGTTCGTGGCGATCCCGAAGGGCTTCTTCCCGCAGCAGGACACCGGTTTCATGATCGGCGTCACCGAGGCGTCGCAGGACATCTCCTTCTCGGCGATGAAGGCGCTGCAGGAGAAGGTCGGCGCGATCGTCCAGGCCGACCCCGCGGTCGCCACCGTCGGCATGTCGCTCGGCGGCAACGGGCAGGCGCTCAATTCCGGGCGCATGTACATCACGCTCAAGCCCCGCGACGAGCGCGACGTCAACGCCTTCCAGGTGATCGGCCGGCTGCGCCCCAAGCTGGAGCGCGTCGAGGGCATCCGGACCTTCATCCAGGCGACCCAGGACGTGCGCACCGGCGGCCGCACCTCGCGGACGCAGTTCGAGTACACCCTCCAGGACCCGGACCTCGCCGAGCTGAACACCTGGGCGCCGCGCATCCTCGACAAGATGAAGACGCTGCCGGAGCTGCGCGACGTCGCGACCGACCAGCAGACCCGCGGCACGACGCTGACGCTGTCGATCGACCGCGACGCCGCCTCGCGCTACGGCATCACGCCCCAGCTCATCGACGACACGCTCTACGACGCGTTCGGCCAGCGCCAGATCGCGCAGTACTTCACGCAGCTCAACAGCTACCACGTCGTGCTGGAGGTTCTGCCGGCGCTGCAGGGCAGCGTCGAGAGCCTCGACAAGATCTACATCAAGGCGCCGATCGGCGGCGGGCAGGTGCCGCTCGCGGCCTTCGCCCGCTGGACGACGGTTCCGGTGGCGCCGCTGGCCGTGAATCACCAGGGGCAGTTCCCGGCGGTGACGATCAGCTTCAACCTCGCCCCCGACGTCGCCCTCGGGCAGGCCACGGAGGCGATCGGCCGGGCGATGCGGGAGCTGCAGGTCCCGCCGACTGTGGTGAGCGGCTTCCAGGGCACCGCCCAGGCCTTCCAGCAATCACTCTCGACGGTGCCGCTGCTGATCCTGGCGGCCCTGTTCGTGGTCTACCTGATCCTCGGCATCCTCTACGAGAGCTTCATCCACCCGATCACCATCCTGTCGACGCTGCCCTCGGCCGGCGTCGGCGCCCTGGCGGTGCTGATGTGGGCGGGGTTCGACTTCAGCCTGATCGCGCTGATCGGCATCATCCTCCTCATCGGCATCGTGAAAAAGAACGGCATCATGCTGGTCGACTTCGCCATCGTCGCCGAGCGGGAGGAGGGTCTCTCGCCCGAGGTCGCGATCCGGAAGGCCGCGCTGCTGCGCTTCCGGCCGATCCTCATGACCACGATGGCGGCGCTGCTCGGCGGCATCCCGCTGATGGTCGCCACCGGGACCGGCTCGGAGATCCGGCAGCCCTTGGGCTACGCCATGGTGGGCGGCCTCGCGGTCAGCCAGGTGCTGACGCTGTTCACCACGCCGGTGATCTACATCTACCTCGACCGCTTGGCGCACCGCTTCTCGTTCCGGGACAAGCCGCGGGCGGTGGACGCGGCGCTCGAGGACCCCGAGCCGGTGGAGGAGGTTCGCGGGCCGCCGGCGCTGCGCGCGGCGGAGTGAGGCCGACCGCCGTCTCTGCGAGCGGAGCGAAGCGATCCAGGGCAGCGCGCCGTCGGCGCGCGTGGCGCATCTGGATCGCTTCGCTCCGCGCGCAGAGACGCTGAGCGTCGCGGAAGAGGCGTCCCGAAGCCAATGGCCGGGCAGCCCTGTCACCGCGGCCCGCTTGGCGGGGCTTCTCGCCGTTCCAGTTCATGCGGCGCCGGCCCTCTGAGACCGCGGGACGCTGAAGGATGCGGATGAGCCAGAACCTGCCGCTGCGAGGGCTGACCGTGCTCGCCCTGGAGCAGGCCGTCGCCGCGCCGTACTGCACCTCGCGGCTCGCCGATGCCGGGGCCCGGGTCATCAAGATCGAGCGGCCGGAGGGTGATTTCGCCCGCGGCTACGACGCGGCGGTCAACGGGCTGGCGAGCTACTTCGTCTGGCTCAACCGCGGCAAGGAGAGCCTCGTCGCCGACATCAAGGATCCGGCCGATGCCCGCCTGCTGCACGCGATCCTCGCGGAGGCCGACGTGTTCGTCCAGAACCTCGCCCCCGGCGCGGCGGCCCGGGCGGGCTTCGGTTCGGCGGAGCTGCGCGCGCGCTACCCCCGGCTGATCACCGTCGACATCTCCGGCTACGGCGCCGGCAACGCCTACAGCGACATGAAGGCCTACGACCTGCTGGTCCAGGCCGAGAGCGGCCTCGCCGGGATCACCGGCCACCCGGCCGGGCCCGGCCGCGTCGGCGTCTCCGTCTGCGACGTCGCCTGCGGGATGGACGCCCACGCCGCGGTCCTCGAGGCCCTGATCGCCCGCGGGATCACCGGGCGGGGCTGCGCCCTGGAGGTCAGCCTGTTCAGCGGCGCGGCCGACTGGATGAACGTCCCGCTGCTCTACTTCGAGGGGACCGGCAAGGCGCCCCAGCGGGTCGGCCTCGCGCACCCGTCGATCTGTCCCTACGGCGCCTTCCCCACGGCCGACGGCAGCCTCGTGCTGATCTCGATCCAGAACGAGCGCGAATGGGCGAATTTCTGCGCCGGCGTGCTCGGCGAGCCGGAGCTCGCCCGGGCCGAGGGCTTCGCGTCCAACAACGCCCGCGTGGCCAACCGCGCCGCGGTCGACCTGCGCATCGGCGCCGCGCTGGTGCGGCTGAGCCGCGACGCGGCCGCCGCCCGGCTGAAGGCGGCGGGCACCGCCTACGGTTTCGTCAACACCCTGGCGGACCTCGCCACGCACCCCGCGCTGATCCGCGCGGAGGTCCGGACGCCTTCGGGGCCGGCCCGGATCGTGGCGCCGCCGGTGCTGATCGACGGCGCGGTCCGCGCCCTCGGGCCGGTCCCGGCGATCGACGAGCACGGGGCGCGGATCCGCGAGGAATTCGCGCGCCGGGCTCGAGGACGGTGATCTGACAGCACATCGGAATGGGCGGGAGGAGACCATGAGACTGGACGGCAAGATCGCGCTCGTGACGGGGGCCGGCAGCGGCTTCGGGGCCGGGATCGCCCAGCGCTTCGCCGCGGAGGGCGCCAGGGTGGCCTGCGTCGACATCGACGGCGCGGCGGCCGGGCGCGTCGCGGCGGGGCTCGGCGGGAACGCCCTCGCGATCGCCGCTGGTGGCGGGGTGGCCGGGCGCGGACCCGGCGGGGGGGCGGGCCGGGGCGCGGGGGGCGGCGCTCGGCGAGAACGCCATCGCGATCGCCGCTGATGTCGGGCTGGCCGCCGACGTCGCCGCCAGCGTCGCCGAGACGCGGCAGCGCTTCGGCGTGCCGAGCATTCTCGTCAACAACGCTGGCACTACCCACCGCAACAAGCCGCTGATGGAGGTGACGGAGGAGGATTTCGACCGGGTCTTCCGGGTCAACGTGAAGTCGATCTTCCACTACATCCGGGAAGTCGCCCCGCTGATGCGCGACGCGGGCGGCGGCGCGATCCTCAACGTCAGCTCGACGGCGGCGCTGCGGCCGCGCCCGGGTCTGACGTGGTACAACGCCTCCAAGGGCGCGGCGAGCCTCGCCTCGAAGTCGCTGGCCCTGGAGCTGGCGCCCTGGAAGATCCGGGTGAACGCCCTCTGCCCGGTCATGGGCGCCACGGGGCTCCTCGAGCACTTCATGGGCGTTCTCGACACGCCCGAGAATCGGGACCGCTTCATCGCCACGATCCCCCTCGGGCGCCTGTCGGAGGCGAGCGACATCGCCGCCGCCGCCCTGTTCCTCGCCTCCGACGAGGCGGCGTTCATCACCGGCGTCGATCTCCCCATCGACGGCGGCCGCACGGCCTGAGGAGCCCCCGATGGAAGCCTACACCGAGATCCGCGAGGCGGTCGCCAAGCTCTGCGCCGGCTTCCCGGGACCGTACTGGCGGGCCCTCGACCGGGAGATGGCCTACCCGACCGCCTTCGTGAACGCGCTGACCGTGAGCGGCTACCTGTCGGTGCTGATCCCCGAGGCGTACGGCGGCTCCGGCCTGCCGCTCTCGGCGGCCGCCGCGATCCTCGAGGAGGTGCAGCGGGCGGGCTGCAACGGCGGCGCCTGCCACGCGCAGATGTACACGATGGGCACGCTGCTGCGGCACGGCTCGGAGGCGCAGAAGGCCGAGTACCTGCCGGGCATCGCGGAGGGCCGCCTGCGGCTCCAGGCCTTCGGCGTGACCGAGCCCACCTCCGGCACCGACACGGGCAGCCTGAAGACGACGGCGCGTCTCGAGGGCGACCACTACGTCGTCAACGGCCAGAAGATCTGGACCAGCCGCGCCGAGCACTCGGACCTGATGCTGCTCCTCGCCCGCACCACGCCGAGGGCCGAGGGCATGAAGCGCACGGACGGGCTGTCGGTGCTCCTCGTCGACATGCGCGCGGCGAAGGGCAACGGCCTGACGATCCGGCCGATCCGCACGATGATGAACCACGCCACCACCGAGGTCTTCTTCGACAATCTTCGCGTTCCGGCGCAGAACCTCATCGGCGAGGAGGGCAGGGGCTTCCGCTACATCCTGTCCGGCATGAACGCGGAGCGGATCCTGATCGCCGCCGAGTGCGTCGGCGACGCCAAGTGGTTCATCGACAGGGCCCGGGCCTATGCCGGCGAGCGGACCGTCTTCGGGCGGCCGATCGGTGCCAACCAGGGCGTGCAGTTCCCCATCGCGAAGGCCTACGCCAACATGCGCGCGGCCGAGCTCATGGTCCGCGAGGCGCTGACCCTCTACGAGGGCGGGGCCAATCCCGGGGCCGAGGCCAACATGGCCAAGATGCTCGCTGCCGACGCGTCCTTCGAGGCGGCGAACGCCTGCATCCAGACCCATGGCGGCTTCGGATTCGCCGAGGAGTACGACGTGGAGCGCAAGTTCCGCGAGACGCGCCTCTATCAGGTCGCGCCGATCTCCACGAACCTGATCCTCGCCTACCTGTCCGAGCACGTGCTCGGCCTGCCGCGCTCGTACTGACATGACCGATCTCAGCGCCTGGATCGGCCGGACGCGGGCGGCGTCCGACCTCGTCACCCCGCGCCTCCTCGCCGAGTTCCGCGCGACCTTCGCGCCGCATCTGGCGCCGGTCGCCGGCGGGATCGCGGAGCCGGCCCTGCACTGGTGTCTCGCGCCCGAGACGCCGCCGGCCGATTCCCTCGGACCCGACGGCCACGCCGCCAAGGGCGGCTTCCTGCCCCCGGTGCCGCTGCCCCGGCGGATGTGGGCGGGGGGCGAGATCGAGACGCTCTCGGACCTGCGCGCGGGGGACACGGTCACGCGCACCGAGACCGTGCGGGACGTCGCCTTCAAGAGCGGGCGGAGCGGGAGCCTGTGCTTCGTCACCGTCGACCACACGGTCTCGACCGAACGGGGCGTCGCGATCCGCGAGCGGCAGGATATCGTCTACCGCGAGGCGGCGGGCGCACAGACGGGAACCGGCGCCGCGCCCGAGCGCGACGGTTCCGAATCCTACGCGGTGATCTGGGAGGTGCCGGCGACGCCGACGCTGCTGTTCCGCTACTCGGCGATGACCTTCAACGGCCACCGCTTCCACTACGACCAGCCCTACGCGACGCGGGTGGAAGGCTACGCCGACCTCGTCGTGCACGGCCCGATGCAGGCGACGCTGCTGATGAACCTCGCCGCGACGCTCCTCGGACGCGTGCCGCGGACGTTCACGTATCGCGGGGTCGCGCCGATGACGGCGAACCAGGTGTTTCGGGTCTGCGGGCGGGTCGCCGGGACGGCGTTCGAGGGCGTGACCCTCGACGCGGGGGGCCATGTCTGCATGCGGGCCCGGGCAGACGAGTGAGAGGCCGCGGACGCTCGGTCCGCATCCGAGATTGGGCCGGGATCGGGACCGCCGCCGCGCCGTGGGCGAGCGAAAAGCGGCGCAGCGGCCCGCGGACGCGTCCGCGGGCCGGCCCCGGGCGGGATCAGGCCAGCTTCAGGCCGACGTTGACGTTGCCGCGGGTCGCGTTGGAGTACGGGCAGACCTGATGGGCGGCGTCGACGAGCTTCTGCGCGTCGGCGCGGTCCAGGCCCGGGAGGCTGATGGTCAGGTCGGCGGTGATGCCGAAGCCGCCCTCGGAGCGCGGGCCGATGCCGACGTCGGCGGTGACGGTGGTCTCGGCCGGGACCTTCAGCTGCAGCGACGGCGCGACGGCCTTCATGGCGCCGAGGAAGCAGGCCGAGTAGCCGGACGCGAAGAGCTGCTCCGGGTTCGCGCCCGGACCGCCCGCGCCGCCGAGCTCCTTCGGGGTCGACAGCTTGACCTCGAAGCTGCCGTCGGCTGTCCGGGCGGCGCCGTCGCGGCCGCCGGTGGCCGTGGCGGTGGTGCGGTACTTCACGTCTACGGGCATGGAACTCTCCGGTTTGGGGATGCCGCCGGCATGTAGGTGCCGACTCGCTTCCGCACAGCCCATTTAGATTGTGCGCAATCTAATTTCAAGGATCGATCAGCGCGAAACGGTCGACATCGACGAGCCCTCGATCGGTGATCTTCAGGTGGGGAATCACCGGCAGGGGCAGGAAGGCCACCTGCAGGAAGGGTTCCGGGAGGACGACCTCCAGGCTTCGCGCCGCGTCGCGCAAGGTTACGAGCGACCGGCGGATGGCGTCGAACGGCATGAGGCTCATGAGCCCGGCGACCGGCAGCGCGATCTCGGCCAGCACACGGCCGCCCTCGACCACCACGAAGCCACCCTCGATCGCGCCGAGCCGGTTCACCGCCACGGCCATGTCGGCATCGTCCGCCCCGACCACCGTGATGTTGTGGCTGTCATGCCCGACCGACGAGGCGATGGCGCCGCGCTTGAGGCCGAACCCCTTCACGAACGCGACCCCGACGCCGCGCGCGCCCGGCTGTGTCCGGCCGTGGCGCTCGACCACCGCGACCTTGATGACGTCCTGGTCGAGGTCGATCCGGCGCTCGCCGCCGGAATAGGGCAGCGTCAGGTCGTGCCGCAGGGTGATGATCTTGCCGGGGACGACGCCGATCACCGGCGTCGACGGCCCGGAGCCCGGAGCGGCGAAGTCGGCGGCCGTCACGTGCCGCGCCCGCACGCTCCGGCGGCCGATCGGCTCGATCGACGCGCGCGCGTCGAAGAGCGCCGCGTCCACCGGCCGGCCCGCGCTGATGACTTGCGACACGGCACAGGCGGCGAGATCGTCCAGCACGACGAGGTCGGCGCGCTGGCCGGGCGCGACGAGGCCCCGGTCGTGCAGCCCGAAGGCCCGAGCCGCCGACCAGGAGGCCGCCCGATAGGCGGCCAGCGGCGGCACGCCGAGGGCGATGGCCGTGCGGATGACGAAGTCGAGGTGCCCCTCCTCGGCGATGTCGAGTGGATTCCGGTCGTCGGTGCAGAAGGCCAGGAACGGCGCCGTCCGCTCGGTCAGGATCGGTGCGAGGGCGTGCAGGTCCTTGCATACCGAGCCCTCGCGGATCAGCACGGTCATGCCCTTCGACAGCTTCTCGCGGGCCTCCTCGGGCGATGTCGCCTCGTGCTCGGTGCGGATGCCGGCCGCGATGTAGCCGTTGAGCCCGAGGCCGCGCAGGAGCGGCGCGTGCCCGTCGATGTGCCGCCCCTGGAAGGCCGCGAGCTTGTCCAGCACGCCCGGATCGCCCGCCAGCACGCCCGGGAAGTTCATGAACTCGGCGAGGCCGATCACCTTCGGGTGCGTCGCGAAGGGCAGGAGATCCTGCGCCTCGATCCGGGCGCCCGAGGTCTCCAGGTGGTCGGTGGCCGGCACGCAGGACGAGAGCTGCACCCGCAGGTCCATCGCCAGCGTCTCGGAGGATCTGAGGAACCACGTGAAGGCGTCGGTGCCGAGCACGTTGGCCATCTCGTGCGGGTCGCAGATCCCGGTGGTGACGCCGTGCGGCAGGACGCACCGCTCGTATTCCTGCGGCGGCATCAGCGACGACTCGACGTGGAAATGCGTGTCGATGAAACCCGGCACCACGACCTTGCCGGACGCGTCGATCTCCCGGACGCCGCGGTACTGCCCGAAGGTCCCGACGATCCGGTCGCCGCAGATCGCGATGTCGGAGGCGACGAGGTCGCCGGTGACGAGATCGAGGAAGCGGCCGCCCTTCAGGACCAGATCGGCCTCGGCCCGGCCCTGACCCTGCGCGATCGCGCGCCGGAGGAAATCCACCTGTGTCATCGCGATCCGCCCCTCCCGCCTGCCATCCGCCAGAAGCATGCCACGGCTGCCGGCCTCGCGGCGACGCTTGCGGATGCGCGGGCGCGGGCGCAGAAGCCCTTCACCTTTGAACCAGTCGAAGCTCTCGATGCCTGCCTATCGCTCACGCACCACCACCCACGGCCGCAACATGGCCGGTGCCCGCGGCCTCTGGCGCGCCACCGGCATGAAGGATTCGGACTTCGGCAAGCCGATCATCGCGGTGGTGAACTCCTTCACGCAGTTCGTGCCGGGCCACGTCCACCTGAAGGACCTCGGCCAGCTCGTCGCCCGGGAGATCGAGGCGGCCGGCGGCGTCGCCAAGGAGTTCAACACCATCGCGGTCGATGACGGGATCGCGATGGGCCACGACGGGATGCTGTACTCGCTGCCGTCCCGCGAGCTGATCGCCGATTCCGTCGAGTACATGGTCAACGCGCACTGCGCCGACGCGATGGTGTGCATCTCGAACTGCGACAAGATCACCCCCGGCATGCTGATGGCCAGCTTACGCCTCAACATCCCGACCGTCTTCGTCTCGGGCGGCCCGATGGAGGCCGGCAAGGTCCAGCTGCCGGGCATCGCCAAGAAGGTCGACCTCGTCGACGCGATGATCGCGGCGGCCGACGACCGGATCTCCGACGAGGACGTCGCCGTCATCGAGCGCTCGGCCTGCCCGACCTGCGGCTCCTGCTCCGGCATGTTCACGGCGAACTCGATGAACTGCCTCACCGAGGCCCTCGGACTGGCGCTGCCGGGCAACGGCTCGGTTCTCGCCACCCACGCCGACCGCAAGCGCCTCTTCGTCGAGGCCGGCCACCTGATCGTCGATCTAGCCCGCCGCCACTACGAGCAGGACGACGCCAGCGTGCTGCCGCGCGCGGTCGCGAGCTTCCGGGCGTTCGAGAACGCCATGACCCTCGACATCGCCATGGGCGGCTCGACCAACACGGTGCTGCACCTGCTGGCCGCCGCCCACGAGGGCGAGGTGCCCTTCACCATGGCGGACATCGACCGGCTGTCCCGGCGGGTGCCGGTGCTGTGCAAGGTCGCCCCGGCGGTGGCCAACGTCCACATGGAGGACGTTCACCGGGCGGGCGGCATCATGGGGATCCTGGGCGAGCTCGACCGGGCCGGCCTGATCGACACCGGCGTCGGCAACGTCTCGGCCGGGACGCTCGGCGGGGCGCTGGCCCGCTGGGACGTGCGCGGCGAACCGGCCGCCTCGGTCCAGACCTTCTACCGCGCGGCCCCGGGCGGCGTGCCGACCCAGGTGGCGTTCAGCCAGGAATCGCGCTTCGACGCGCTCGACCTCGACCGGGAGGGCGGCGTCATCCGCGACGCGGCGCACGCTTACTCACAGGATGGCGGCCTCGCCGTGCTTTACGGCAATCTCGCCGAGCAGGGCTGCATCGTGAAGACCGCGGGCGTCGACGCCTCGATCCTGACCTTCATGGGCACCGCCCGCGTGTTCGAGAGCCAGGACGCGGCCGTCGACGGCATCCTCAACGGCAAGGTCACGGCCGGCGAGGTCGTGCTGATCCGCTACGAGGGCCCCCGCGGTGGCCCCGGCATGCAGGAGATGCTGTACCCGACGAGCTATCTGAAATCGAAGGGTCTGGGTAAGGCCTGCGCCCTCGTCACCGACGGGCGGTTCTCCGGCGGGTCGTCGGGCCTGTCCATCGGGCACGTCTCGCCCGAGGCGGCCGAGGGCGGCCTCATCGGCCTCGTGCGCGACGGCGACCGGATCGCCATCGACATCCCGAACCGGCGCATCCACCTCGATGTCGAGACGGCGGAGCTCGACCAGCGGCGGGCCGCCCAGGAGGCGGCGGGCTGGCAACCGGCGAAGCCGCGCGAGCGGAAGGTGAGCGCGGCCCTGCGCGCCTACGCGATGCTCACGACGAGCGCGGCGCACGGCGCGGTGCGCCGGGTCTGATCAGCGGAGCTCGAGGACCAGGGCGGCGACGGCGGCCAGCAGGGCCGCCGCCGCCACCGCGACGCCGATGAGGCGCGCGCGGACGGACCGGGTCGTGCTCGCAGGCGCATTCTTCACCGGCTGGACAGGCGCGGGTGGGGCATCCGGGATGCGCCCCAGCGCCCGGAGCATCAGCGGCTCGATCGCCGCGTATCCGGCCGGGCTCAGGTGGAGCCCATCCGTCCCGTAGTCCGGCCGGAGCCCGCCGGTCTCGGATACCAGCACGGCGTGGTAATCGATGAACGTCGCGCCGTGCTCGTGGGCGTGGTCCCAGAGCCACGCGTTGACCGCCGCGATCATCGCGGGTGCGTCCCGCACTTCCGGGTTCCACGGGATGCCGTCCACCGGCGTGAGCGAGCCGATCCAGGCCTTCACGCCCAGGGCGCGGGCCTCGTCGAGCATGCCGGCGAGCGTCCGGCAGATCTCCTCGACCGGGACGAAGACGCCCTCGTTGCGGCCGATATCGTTGACGCCGCACAGGAGATGCACGCCCCGGGCGCCGGTCTCCGCGAGATCGCGGGCGAACCGCATGGTGATCCAGCGCGCCGTCTGGCCGGAGCCGCCGCGGGGGATGAGGTCGTAGGCCTCGAAAGTGCCGGCCCGGTGGAAGCCCCAGAGCTCCGTGATCGAGTCACCGACGAAGACGATCGGTTCGGCCATGGCTCAGGCGGCCGTCGCCGCCCCGACCGTCTCGACCACCTCCGCCTGGAGATGGTCGGCCATCGCTTGGCGCCCCTCCGAAGTCACGTGGACGATGTCGGTGAACAGGGCGCGGGTGTCGGCCTCGAACAGCCGGCTCAGGTCCCGCGCCGCGAAGGCCCGGTCGGCCGTGTCCAGCCGCCCGAGGACACTCTCGAAGCGCTCGTACTGGCGGTCGAGATAGGCGAGGAACGCGCCGGACGCGGCGCCGGCCTCCGCACCCGCGAGCGTCCCCTTCCGGACGACCGTCGGCTGCAGGAGGAACCGCACCGGCGCGCCGATCCCGGGCGCGAGCCGCGCGAGGCGCTTCAGCGCCAGCTCGAACTGCCGCACCACCTCCCATTCCCAGATGTCGGACTGCCAGTTCGTGAGCGCGCGCAGGTTCTCGAGGCGATTGAAGATCATCGCCTGCAGGCCGTCATACGACAGGTCCTCCGCGTCCGCGGCGGATTTCCTCGGGTCGAAGAAGTAGTCGTAGAGGCTCTCATTCGCGAAGTGATTGTAGGGAACGCCGGCCCGCGGATCGAAGCTCCAGGGCTGGAAGATGTCGGTCGCGCCGCCGACGACCAGGATGACGTCGGGCTGCAGGTCCATCAGCCGCGTCGTGATCAGGGCGATCATCTGGTTGAGGCAGGCCGAGACCGCGCCGAAGTTGTAGACCCGCGCGCCGGGCCCGTGCGCCTGCTTCAGCCCGGTCTCCAGGCGTCCGGGCACGGTGTCGGCGAAGACCTGACCGTCGATCAGCGTGCTGTCGCCGACGACGAAGACCCGCAGCGTCTCGGAGGGCGGCCGCGCGTCCGCGTGCGCGTCGTTGCGATACCCGAGGGCGTCGTAGCGCCAGCCCTGATCGGACGCCTGGGTCAGCGGCTTCCCGGCGAACTGCGCGTAGGGCGCGGGAAACCGGGTGTTCGCGTCGAAGTTCTGGAAGCTCTGCAGGAACTTCCGCCGTCGCGCGTCCGCGCTGTCGTCGGGCGGCCGGTGGGCCATGGTCCGTCTCCTCGCCGGGCGGATGCCCGGTGGCTGTGCGATAGTCGGTGAGCCGGGCGGCGGGACGGCGGGCCCGGTCAGCTCCGCAGGGTCGCGTGGTTCTCCAGGAACCAGCCGTAGGTCTGGCGCAGGCCGTCCTCGAGGGCGATCTCCGGCCGCCAGCCCATCGCCCGCAGCCGCGACACGTCCATCAGCTTGCGCGGCGTGCCGTCCGGCTTGGTCGCGTCGAACGCCAGCTCGCCCGCGTAGCCGATCACACGCGCGAGCGCCTCGGCGAGCTGACGGATGGTGCAGTCCTCACCCGTGCCGACGTTGATGTGCGACAGGTCGGGGCGCGTGTTCGCGGCGTAGACCGCGTCGTCCATCTCCATCACGTAGACGCTGGCCTGCGCCATGTCGTCGACGTGCAGGAACTCGCGCATCGCCCGGCCGGTGCCCCAGACCGTGACCTTCGCCAGCCCCTCCCGCTTCGCCTCGTGGAAGCGGCGCATCAGCGCCGGCAGCACGTGGGCGTTCTCGGGATGGAAGTTGTCGTTCGGCCCGTAAAGGTTCGTCGGCATCACGCTGCGATAGCGGCGCCCGTACTGGCGGTTGTAGCTCTCGCACATCTTGATCCCCGCGATCTTGGCGATCGCGTACGGCTCGTTGGTCGGCTCGAGCAGCCCGGTCAGCAGGGCGTCCTCGCGCATCGGCTGGGGCGCGTGCTTCGGGTAGATGCAGGACGAGCCGAGGAACAGCAGCCGGTCGACGTCGTGGGTGTGCGCGGCGTCGATCAGGTTGGACTGGATCAGCAGGTTCTCGTGGATAAACTCGGCCGGGTAGGTGTTGTTGGCGTGGATGCCGCCGACGCGCGCGGCGGCGAGGTAGACCTGATCGATGCGGTTCTCGGCGAAGAAGCGCCGGACCGCGGCCTGATCGAGGAGGTCGAGGGTCCGGCGGTCGGCCGTGAGGATGCGCTCGTGACCGAGCTCACGCAGGCGACGCACGATCGCCGAGCCCACCATGCCGCGGTGGCCCGCCACGAAAATGGTCTGACCTCGACCGTCCATCACGCGTCCGTTCCCTGCCGAAAGCTCGGATTTCCAAGCCCCTATAGCCCCTTTGCGGCGCGATATCGCCGCGCAAACACGCGTTTTCTGAGGCGGGCCGCGGGGCGGGCGCCGGCCGCCGCGAACCGCGTCATTGTACGGGAAACGACGAAACCAAATACAACTGAAAGTTAGCGTTAATCATTCTACCAGAAGCTGCATCTCGTTCCTGCTTACCGACCACCGGGTCGCAGGGCCGGATCGGAATCGCTCCCCGGCCGCGCAGCAATGGAGTTCCAGATGCGTCCCTTGACCGTCGTCCCGGTTGTGCCGCGGACTGCGATGATCGCTGTCATCCGTCCGGGCGCCGCCCGCGCGATCCCGATCGCGGCCGTGCTGCTGCTCTGCACGGCCCTGGCGACGCCCGCCCAGGCGCAGCTCCTGCGCGGCGCCCTGGATACAACCACGAATGGCATCCTCGGCACCGGGCTCACGGTTGGCACGAGCAGCCCCGGCAGCGGTGTGCTCGGAACCGGCCTCAATGTCGGGACGACCAATGGCGGCCTTCTCGGCACGGGCGTCACGGTCGGCACCACCAATCCCGGGACCGGCGTCCTCGGGACCGGCGTCAATGTCGGGACCACGACCGGCGGCAGCGTGCTCGGCACCGGCGTGACGGTCGGCACCACCGCTCCCGGGACCGGCGTCCTCGGAACGGGGCTCAACGTCGGGACCACCGGCGGGGGTGTGCTCGGGACCGGCGTGCTCGTCGGCACAACCGGTCCGGGAGACGGGCTGCTCGGCACCGGTCTGACCCTCGGAACCGCGGGAGGGACCGGAACGGGCAGCTGCGGCACCTGCGGCGGCACCGGCGGGGGTGGGACCGGCGGAGGCGGGACCGGTGGGGGTGGTACCGGTGGTGGTACCGGTGGCGGGTCCAATCAGGGCATCTACATCATCACCGGCAACGTGACGCAGTCCCAGGGGCAGACCGTCATCAACGAACTGAGGCTCTCGCAGCTCACGAGCGTCACGGGCGTCGCCGCCAACAACACCAGCAACCAGGCCGCGCCGATCGCTGTCGGCAGCGACGCGCTGGCGGTGGGATACGGTTCGAGCGCGGCCGGGACGGCCTCGACCGCGGTCGGCACAGGCGCCAGCGCGGCCAACACCGGCAGCGTCGCCCTCGGCTACGCGGCCAGCGCGCAGGGCCTCGGCGGAACGGCGGTCGGCACTGCCTCCGCGGCGTCCGGAGCCGGCAGCACCGCCCTGGGCTTCGTCGCCGGCGCGACCGGGACCGGCTCGACCGCCGTCGGTGCGGCCGCCTCGGCGGCCGGCAACAACAGCGTGGCGCTCGGCAACGGGGCGGCCGCCAACCAGGCCAACACGATCGCGATCGGCGCGAACGTGAAGACCACCCAGGCCAATCAGGTCGCAATCGGCAATTCCGCGAACACGTACACGCTGGCCGGCATCGCCTCGCAGGCGAGCGCCGCCGCCCAGAGCGGAGCGACGGCCTTCGTGACCACGGACGCGAACGGTAACCTCGCGGCCTCGGCCTACGGACCGTCGACGATCGCCGGCCTCGGCAACCGGATCGATTCGGTGCAGGCGCAGGTCAACAACCTGGAAGCCAAGACCGACTCGGTCCAGCGCTACGCGATCCAGACGCGGAAGGAGGCCCGGCAGGGCGTCGCCATGGCGATCGCGATGGCGACCGCGCCGATGCCGTCGGCGCCGGGCAAGACGACCTGGGCCACCAACGGCGCGACCTACCGGGGCGAGTGGGCCGGCGGCCTCGCCGTGGCGCACCGGTTGCCGACCTGCTGCGTCCCGATCGCCGTGACCGCCGGCGTGGCCTACGGCGGCGACAACGCCGTCGGTGTCCGCGCCGGCCTCGCGGGCGAGTTCTGACGCGAGCGCCGCCGCCGAGGACACGCACGATTTGGTCCTTGCGCGGCGGGAAAGGACCGCGATAGTGTCAAGCAATGCTGACACTCGCGGTCGACCATCGGGTTGCGCAAGAGATCGATCGGCGCCCGCACGCCGTCGTGGTCGGCTCGGGCTTCGGCGGTCTTGCCGCGGCGGTCCGGCTGGGCGCGCGCGGCTATCGGGTCACCGTGCTGGAGCGCCTCGCGCAGCCCGGGGGGCGCGCCCGCGTCCACCGGCAGGACGGCTTCACCTTCGACGCCGGCCCGACCATCGTCACCGCGCCCCAGCTCTTCGAGGAGTTGTGGCAGCTCGCCGGCCGCAGGCTCGCCGACGACGTGACGCTGGTGCCGATGGATCCGTTCTACCGGATCCGCTTCGCCGACGGCACGTCCTTCGCCTACAGCGGCGACGTGGACCGGATGCGCGCCGAGGTGGCCCGCTTCGCGCCGGACGACGTCGCGGGGTACGAGCGCTTCATGGCGCACAGCCGCGCCGTCTGCCGGATCGGATTCGAGCAGCTCGGACACGTGCCGTTCGGCAGCGTCGGCGCGATGCTCAAGATCGCGCCCGACCTGCTGCGCCTCTCGGGACACCGCTCGGTGCACGACGTGGTGGCGCGCTTCATCCGCGACGAGCGGCTGCGCACGGTCTTCAGCTTCCATCCGCTCCTGATCGGCGGCAACCCGTTCCGGGCCAGCGCGATCTACTGCCTGATCGCCGACCTCGAGCGGCGCTGGGGCGTCCACTTCGCGATGGGCGGGACGGGGCAGCTGGTCGACGGGCTGGTGCGGTTGATCCGGTCGCAGGGCGGCCGCCTGCGCCTCGGCGTCGAGGTCGCGCGCATCCGGGTGGAGGAGGGGGCGGCCACCGGCGTCGACCTGACGAGCGGCGAGGCGATCGCAGCCGACGTCGTGGTGTCCAACGCCGACTCGGCCGTGACGCACGCGCGCCTGCTGCCGGAGGCGCAGCGCTGGAGCCCGGGACGGTTCCAGCGGGCCCGCTCGTCGATGGGACTGTTCGTCTGGTACTTCGGCACCAAGCGGCGCTACCCGGCGGTGGATCACCACACGATCCTGCTCGGGCCCCGATACCGCGGCCTGCTCGCCGACATCTTCGACCGCAAGGTGCTGGCCGAGGACGCGAGCCTGTACCTGCACCGTCCGACCGCCACCGATCCGAGCCTCGCCCCACCGGGCTGCGACGCCTTCTACGTGCTGGCCCCGGTGCCGAACCTCGCCGGCGGCCAGGATTGGCAGACCCTCGCCGAACCGTATCGGCGCCGGATCGCCGCCCTGCTCGAGGCGAGCCTGATGCCCGGCCTGTCGGAGGCTATCGTGACCTCGAAGGTGACGACGCCGCTGGATTTCCAGGACGATTTCCTGAGCTACCGGGGCTCCGGGTTCGGCCTGGAGCCGGTGCTGACGCAATCGGCCTGGTTCCGTCCGCACAACCGGTCGAGCGCAGTCCGCAACCTCTACCTCGTGGGGGCCGGCACGCATCCGGGTGCCGGCCTCCCCGGGGTGCTGTCCTCCGCCCGCATCCTCGACAGCGTGGTCCCCGATGCCCGCGTTACCGCCTGAATTCGCCGCCGCGGCTGACCGGACCGCCTGCCGGATGGCGATCCGGGCCGGCTCGAAGAGCTTCTTCGCGGCCGGCCAGCTGCTGCCGGCCGACATGCGCGAGGCGGCTTACGGCCTCTACGCCTTCTGCCGGCTGTCCGACGATCTCGTCGACGACGCTGCGAGCCCGGCGGACCGGCGCGGCGCCGTCGCGCGTCTCGAGGCCCGGATCGGCCAGGCCTATGCCGGCCGTCCCGCCGACGCCCCGGCGGACCGCGCCTTCGCGGAGATCGTCGCGGCCCACGCGATCCCGGAAGCGCTGCCGCGCGCGCTCATCGAGGGCTTCGCCTGGGACGCCGAGGGCCGGCGCTACGCCGATCTCGGGGCGCTCCACGCCTACGCTGCCCGGGTCGCGGGCTCGGTCGGGGCGATGATGGCCCTGATCATGGGGACCCGCTGTCCCGACGCGCTGGCCCGCGCCTGCGATCTCGGCGCCGCGATGCAGCTCACCAACATCGCGCGCGACGTCGGCGAGGACGCGCGGATGGGCCGCCTCTACCTGCCGCTGGACTGGATGCGGGAGGCGGGGCTCGATCCGGACGCGTTCCTCGCCGATCCGCGGCCGAGCCCGGCGCTGGCCGGCGTGGTGGCCCGCCTCCTCGCCGAGGCGGACAGCCTCTACGCGCGCGCCGAGGCGGGCATCGCGGTGCTGCCACGCGGCTGCCGGCCCTCGATCCGGGCGGCCGGGTTGATCTACGCCGAGATCGGCCGGGTCGTGGCGGCGCAGGGCTACGATTCGGTCCGCCACCGCGCCCGGGTCACGACGGCGCGGAAGCTCGCCCTGATATTCCGCGCGATCCGGACGCCCGCGGACGCGGCCGGCCTCGGCACGGCCCCGCTTCCCGAGACGGCGTTCCTGATCGAGGCCGTGGCGGCCGAGCCGGTCCTGCCGATGCGCGCGCGCCCGGCGCTGCGGCCCTGGTGGGACGTCGGCGGCCGGGTCGTGCACGTCCTCGACCTGATCGAGCGGATGCGCGAGCGCGAGGCGTTCGGCCGCTCCGCACCGTCCTGATCGACGCGGCGGAGGCTCATCGGTGAGCGACGGGCTGTTCGCCGCCCTCGATATCGGACTCGTCTTCGCCCTGGCGCTGGGCGTCGGGGTCTGGCAGCTCGTCGCGGTCCGCCGCAGCATCCGCCGCGACCGGGACGGCAAGGTGGATTGAGGCCACGGTTACCGACGCCGGCCTCCGGGCCGTGGCGGCGCGGTGAGCCACTACCCCGCGATCCGGCCGCCCTCATCCGTCGCGGTCACGCTGTCGGCGGACGTATCGAGCGCGACGTCGCCCTCCAGCAGGCACCCGACCGGGCGGCCGTGCACGAAGCCGAGCCGCACCCGGATCTCGGACAGGCGGCCCATAGCCCGACCCTGCAGGATCCGGATCGGTCGATCGTCCGGCTCGATGAGGCCGTCCTGCAACAGCCCGAAGGCGAGGGCTGCGGCCGCGATGCCCGTGGCGGCGTCCTCGGGATAGCCGGAGGCGCGGGGAAACTGCCGCGCCTCGAACAGCCGGGCCGGGCCGTCGAGCACGGCGTAGGGGTAGAGCCCGGTCGACCCGATCCGCGTGCAGGCAGCCTCGACGGCATCGCTGGCGGGCGCGAGGGCGTTCAGCGCCGCCGCATCGCGCATCGGCACGAGCGTCTTGATCCGCGACGTCACAGCGTTGTGGACCGACCGCGCAGCGAGGGCGTCGCGCCCGATGCCGAGCGCCGCTTCGACTGCGGCGCTCTGCTCGTCCATCAGGGGCCGCACGCGGCCGACCGGCTGCGTGATCGCGACGCTCCAAGCATCCGCGCCGCGCGGGCTGACGAACCCCGTCACGGAACCGCTGCCGGTGGCGATGCGGACCGACCCGTCCGGGAGGCGCCCCTCGCGGGCGAGCACCCACAGGACGCCGATCGTGGCGTGGGCGCACATTTCCATCTCGTGGTTCGGCACGAAGAAGCGGAGGTGCAGATCGTGGGCCGGGTCATCGGCCGGCAGCGCGAAGCCCGATTCGTGGCCGTACCGCCGGGCGACGCCCCGCATGGCCTCCGCGTCGAGGGCCCGCGCGTCGGAGACGACGGGACAGGGATTGCCGCCCGTGCCGGCGTGCGTGAAGACGTCGACCACAGTCACGGGGGGCATCGGCCGGGCCTCACTGGAGGTGGCGGGTATAGGTGTCGCCGGCCGCCGCCTTGAGGGCCGCGCCCGCCTCGCGGCCGATCCGCTCCGCCTCCGCGACGGGCCCCTGCCGGGAGGCCGCCCAGTGGCGGCTGCCGTCGGGCAGGAAGAGCAGCCCGTCGATCCGCAGAGCGTCCCCGTCGATCTGCGCCAGGGCGGCGATGGGCGTCCGGCAGGACCCGTCGAGTTCCGCGAGCAGCGCCCGCTCGGCCGAGACCGCGATGGTGGTCCGCGCGCAGGCGATGGGCGCCAGGAGGTCGCGGATCGCCGCGTCGTCCGAGCGGCACTCGATGCCCAGGGCGCCCTGCGCCACGGCCGGCAGCATCTCCTCGACCGACAGGACGCTGCGCGCCATGCTCTCCAGGCCGAGGCGCTCCAGGCCCGCGATGGCGAGGAGCGTCGCGTCGCACTCGCCGGCCTCGAGCTTGCGCATCCGGGTGTTGGCGTTGCCCCGCAGCGGGACCACTCGGAGATCGGGCCGCCGCATCAGCACCTGCGCGCCGCGGCGGAGCGACGAGGTCCCAACCCGGGCGCCCGCCGGCAGCCCCGCCAGTCCGTCGGCGTGCGGCGACAGGAACGCGTCCCGCGGGTCGTCGCGCTCGAGGATGCAGGCGATGGTGAGGCCGTCGGGGAGCCAGGTCTCCACGTCCTTCATCGAATGCACAGCGACGTCGACCTCGCCGGCGAACAGGGCCTGTTCCAGCTCTTTGGTGAACAGGCCCTTGCCGCCGATCTCGGACAGGGGCCGGTCCAGGATCTTGTCGGCCACGGTGGTCACGACCACGAGCTCGGTCTCGAGGCCCGGATTGGCCGCCACGATCCGGTCGCGCACCATCCCGGTCTGCGCGAGCGCCATCGGAGAGCCGCGGGTGCCGATGCGCAGGGGGCGGTTCAACATCTGTTCCGGATCGCTTCGCTGGACGGGACACTGCCTTATAGACCGAGCGCGGCGGCAGGCCACATTCCGTCAACCGGTTTCGGGCCAGGGTCTCGCGGCCGTGAAGGCGGGCCGCCCCGCTTTCGCCGGACTGCGCGCCTAGCGGGACCCCGGCGGGTTCCAGAGCCGACAGGTCTTATCGCGATGCTGATCATGCCGAGCCGCCGGCAGTTCCTGACCGGGCTCGGCGCGGGCGCCGGCCTCACCGCCGCGACGGGCGTCTACGCCTTCGACGTCGAGCCGCTGCACCGGCTGGTGGTCACGTCCTACGCGCCGACACTGCCGCGCTGGGATCCGGCGCTGCGCCTGCGGGTGGCGGTGCTGGCGGATTTCCACATCTGCGAGCCGTACATGCCGTTCGACCGGGTGGCGGAGATCGTCGCGGCCACCAACGCCCTCGCGCCCGATCTGGTCCTGCTGCTCGGCGACTACCCGGCCGGGCGCATCGCGTGGCGCAAGCTGCCGCTCGACCAGTTCGCCCGGATGATGACCGAGCTGAAGGCGCCCCTCGGCACGCACGCGATCCTCGGCAACCACGATTGGTGGGACGACCACGCCGTCCAGCGGGCCGGCCGCGGCGTTCCGGCGGTCCGGCGCCTGCTGGAGGCGCAGGGCATCCCGGTCCTGGAGAATCAGGCCGTGCGCCTCGTGAAGGACGGGCGACCGTTCTGGCTGGCCGGGCTCGGCGACCAGCTGCCGTTCCTCAACGCGTGGAACACGGTCAGCCTGGCCGACCTGCCGCGGACGCTGCGAGCGGTCACGGACTCGGCGCCCGTGATCCTGATGGCCCACGAGCCCGACATCTTCGTCTCCGTGCCCGACCGCGTCTCGCTGACCCTCGCCGGCCACACCCATGGCGGCCAGGTCCGGCTGTTCGGCCACGCCCCCGCCATCCGCAAGGTGCGCGGCCACGATTACTCCTACGGCCACATCGTCCAGGACGGCCGCCACATGATCGTCTCGGGCGGTTTCGGGATGAGCCGGATCCCCGTGCGGATGGGCGTCCCACCCGAGATCGTCCTCCTCGAGCTCGGCACGTCGGACGCGTCCGCGACCGCCAGCTGAGCGCGCGGGAGCGGCACGCGGACGCCGACGGTCGCGGCAACGGTGTAGTAGATCCAGGTCGCGCACAATGGATGTGTCGCCCGCGCTCGCGAACCCGCAAGTTACGACGGTCTTTCGCAGGCATTGACGCGGGTTTGACACACCGAGATGTGCGTGAGAGCGTCCCGCGTCGATTCGATCTGGGAACGCCCATGCCGATCCTGCTCGGTCTCATCGGGATCATCGTCGCGGGACTGTTCTGGATCTTGCGGACGCACGGGACCGTCAAGGGTCTGCAGGAGGTCAACCGGGACACGAAGGGGCTTCAGCGCCGCGCCGTCTCGACCTTCCAGAACCTCGTGGGGACGCCGTTGCAGCGCGTCCGCGACCCGCGCCTGGCGGCGGTGATCCTGATGATCCAGCTGGTCCGGACGGGCAGCCCCCTCACCGCCAGCGAGAAGACGCGGATCCTCGAATACATGGAGCGTCCGCTCGAGGTGGATCGGATCTCGGCCACCTTCGAGCGGGCCTGGAGCTACACGCAGGCGCGTCTCCCGTTCTCGCAGGTCGCCGACGCGTTGGCGCCCCTGCTGCGCGACGCGCTGACGGTGGCCGAGCGGGGCGAGCTGATCGCGATGCTGACGCAGGTGGCCAGCGCGCATTCCCCGCCCAGCGAGCTGCAGCGGGAGGGCATCGCCCGCCTCAAGCGGCGCCTCCTCGTCGGCGAGGGACCCGTCCTGATCCGGGGGCGGGGCGAATCGGCCTGATCCGCATCGGGTTGGGGCGAGGCGCGCCGGAACGCCGCGCCGCTCGCCTTTGCGGACCGCCGCGCTACCTCGCGGGCATGCGCGCGCTCCTGCCTCTCCTCGTCTTCACCGTCCTCTCGGCCGGCGCCGGCCCCGTCCGAGCACAGTCCTGCGACGCGCTCGTCGACAAGGTCACGGCCGAGACGGCGGCCAAGACGGCCGAGCGCCGGAGCGACTACGCCAGCTTCACGGCCGGTCCGGACATGACCCTGACGCTGGCCTGCGGCGGGCCAAACCTGTCCTCCGTGGGCGCGCAGTTTCGCGGGGCGAGCCCGCCCGACCGCTACTACGACCTGTTCGGGCAGGCCGGGCACGCGGTGACCGGCATCGATGCCGCCGTGATCACCGAGGCCGCGCACCGGGCTCAGGCCACCGCCACGAAGCTGAGGCACAGCAACGTCGACCTCGGCGGGGCCCGGGTCACCTGTTCGGCGATGGTGTCGCCCGACAAGGGCCCGCTGACGCTGTGCGCGGTGATCGAGAACAGTAGCCGCAGCTGAGACCGGCGGCGGCGCGGCCGCCGGCCCGTGCGCCCGCCTCAGAGCGGGATGTTGTCGTGCTTCTTCCAGGGCTGCTCCATCTTCTTGGTGCGGAGCATCCCGAGGGCCTTGGCGATCCGGCGGCGGGTCGAGTGCGGCATGATAACCTCGTCGATGTAGCCGCGCTCGGCCGCCACGAAGGGCGAGAGGAACCGGTCCTCGTACTCGCCAGTGCGCGCCGCGATCTTCTCCGGGTCGCCGATCTCGCTGCGGAAGATGATCTCGACCGCGCCCTTCGCGCCCATCACGGCGATCTGCGCCGTCGGCCACGCGTAGTTCACGTCCGCGCCGACGTGCTTCGACGCCATGACGTCGTAGGCGCCGCCGAAGGCCTTGCGGGTGATGATCGTGACCAGCGGCACCGTCGCCTGCGAGTAGGCGAAGAGCAGCTTGGCGCCGTGCTTGATCAGGCCGCCGTATTCCTGCGCCGTGCCCGGCAGGAAGCCCGGCACGTCCACGAAGGTGACGATCGGGATGCCGAAGGCGTCGCAGTAGCGCACGAAGCGCGCGGCCTTCCGCGAGGCGTCCGAATCGAGCACGCCCGCGAGCACCAGTGGCTGGTTGGCCACGAAGCCGACCGTGCGGCCCTCGATCCGGCCGAACCCGGTGATGATGTTGCGCGCGTAGGCGGACTGGATCTCGAAGAAGTCGCCCTCGTCCACCACGCGGCGGATCAGCTCGCCCATGTCGTAGGGCTTGTTCGGGTTGTCCGGGATCAGCGTGTCGAGGGACGCGTCGATGCGGTTGACGTCGTCGAAGCTCTCCAGCTCCGGCACGCCGTCGATGTTGTTGGCCGGGAGGAAGTCGAGGAGGCGGCGGATCTGGAGGATCGCCTCGACGTCGTTCTCGAAGGACCCGTCGGCGATCGACGACTTAGTGGTGTGGACCTTGGCGCCGCCGAGTTCCTCGGCGGTCACGACCTCGTTGGTGACGGTCTTCACCACGTCGGGGCCGGTCACGAACATGTAGCTCGTGTCGCGGACCATGAAGATGAAGTCGGTCATGGCCGGCGAGTAGACGTCGCCGCCCGCGCAGGGGCCCATGATCACCGAGATCTGCGGGATGACGCCCGAGGCCATGACGTTCCGGCGGAATACCTCGCCGTAGCCGCCGAGCGCCGCGACGCCCTCCTGGATGCGCGCGCCGCCGGCGTCGAAGATACCGATGATCGGGGCGCGCATCTTCAGCGCCATGTCCTGAACCTTCACGATCTTCTGGGCATGCGCCTCGGACAGCGAGCCGCCGAACACCGTGAAGTCCTTCGAGAAGAGGAAGACCGTGCGGCCGTTGATCGTGCCCCAGCCGGTCACGACGCCGTCGCCGGGGATCTTCTGCTTCTCCATGCCGAAATCGGTGGAGCGGTGCTGCACGAACATGTCGAATTCCTCGAACGACCCGTGGTCGAGGAGGAGTTCGATGCGCTCGCGCGCCGTCAGCTTGCCGCGCTTGTGCTGGGCCTCGACGCGCTTCTCACCGCCGCCGAGCCGGGCCTGCGCCCGCCGCTCTTCGAGCTTGTCGAGGATGTCCTTCATGGCTGTTCCCGCCCTTCCCCTGCCTGTGACCTGCGACCCGGATCGGGCCGGGTCCAAGCTTATGCGTTCACCGATCGAGCGCCCTTAGCACGCGCTTTTCGGGTGGCAAACCGACGCGGGGAGCCGCGGGATCAGACCTTCGGGGGATGGGGGATGATGGTGGACGGTGCAGGGATCGAACCTGCGACCTTTCCCGTGTGAAGGGAACGCACTACCGCTGTGCTAACCGTCCGTACCGGCGGGCCGCCTGAGCGCACGCCATCGCCGCTCGCCCGTGGGGGCGCCGCGACCCGGTGGCGGGCCTTCTAGAGCGCGGCGGCCCGCGACGTCAAGCGCGGCCGGCGATGTTGGCCGACAGCCGGACGAGCGTTCGAGCGGGCGTCCGAATACGCGCCGTACACGGCCGGGCGCCGCCGTCGCCGGTCCGCGGCACGCCGACGTGTGCGCGCGTGAGGTTGACAAGGGCGCCGGCCCGGTGCGCTGTGCGGGCATGCACGATGGGCCAGCGGGCGCGAAGCCCGGCAGCGACGTGACGGCGGAGGGCGCGGCGAGGCCAGGACGGCCGCGCGTCGCGATCACGTACTGCACCCAGTGCAACTGGCTGCTGCGCTCCGCCTGGATGGCGCAGGAACTCCTCTCGACGTTTCGCGATGATCTGGGCGAGGTCGCCCTCGTCCCGGCCACGGGGGGCGCTTTCAACATCCAACTGGACGGGGTGCTCCTGTGGGAACGGGTGCGCGACGGCGGTTTCCCGGACGTGAAGGCGCTGAAGCAGCGCGTGCGCGACCACCTCGACCCGACACGCGATCTCGGTCATATCGACCGGTCATGAGGCGAGGGAACGGCAACGAGCCCGCGTGGCACCGCGGGCCGGGGACGGACCCCGCTTGAGTCCGGACCATCACGCCGAGGGCGCGGGCGTCCCCGCGGTGATTCCCGCGCGCCGTTCCTGGCTGTCGCGGCGGCTGCACCGCTTCGGGCGGAACGGCTTCTCGACCCAGGTCTACCTGATCGCGCTGGTGATCGCGCTGATCGGCCCCGGCCTGCTGTTCACCAGCATCCTGCTGATGCGCTACGCCTCCGCCGAGCGGGCGCGGTTCGAGCAGGACGCCCGCGAGAACGTGCGCGGCATCGGCCTGTCCCTGGACCGCGACACCGCCGGCCTCGTGTCGGTGCTGCAGACGCTGGCGACCTCACCGCGGATCCGGCAGGGCGACTTCGAGGCGTTCGACGCCCAGGCGCGCCTCGTGCGCGAATCGATCGACCTGGACGTGCTCCTGCGCCGGCCCAACGGGCAGGAGATGGTGAATACCGGGGTGCCGCGCGGCGCGCCGATGCCGGTCGTGACGCTACCCTTCGACCAGGATCTGGCTCGGGGCACGCAGCGCGCCATGGTGAGCGGCTATGTGCCGGGTCCGACGCCGAGCGAGGCCACCTACGCAGTCGGCGTGCCCGTGATGGTCGACGGCGAGGTCGGGTACATCCTGAGTTTCACCGTCCCCCTGTCGCGCCTGCAGGGCATCCTGTCACGGGAGGTCGTCCCGGGCTGGACGACGGGGATCAGCGACAGGTCGGGCATCGTCCTGGCGCGCCTGCCCGATCCCGAGGCAGTGGTCGGCAAGCAGCGCCTCGCCAGCCTCCGCCAGGTGCAGTCGTCGACGCCCGGGGTCTGGGAGGGCCAGGATCGCCAGCACAAGCCGGTGGTGGTGATCGAGGCGCGCTCGCGGCTCACCGGCTGGATGGTCGCGACCAGCATCCCGCAGGCCCTCGTCGACGCGCGGGTGCGGCGCTGGATCTGGGCTTTCGCGGGCTTCGGCCTGCTCGTGCTCGCCACCTCGTCGCTCCTGGCAGTGAACCTCTGGTCGCGGGTCTCGCGCCCCCTCCGGCTGCTGGCCGCTTCGGGGCCCGCCCTGGCCCGGGGCGAGGCGATCCCGCGCGTGTCGTCGCCGGTCCACGAGATCCAGCGGCTCGGCGTGGTGCTGTCGGAGGCGTCTCTCCGGCTGCGCACCCGGGAGGAGGAGCGTGACCGGGCGCTCGCCGAGACCAAGCGCGGCCTGAGCGCCCTGAGCGAGTCCGAGGCGCGCTTCCGGCACATGGCCGATTCGGCGCCGGCCCTGATCTGGATGACCGACGAGACCGGCGCGGTCAGCTTCGCCAACCTCCATTTCGAGCACCTGTTCGGGCTGCCGGCCGCGCGGTTCAACGACGACGGCTGGCACCAGATCGTGCATCCCGACGACCTGGAGAATTTCCGCAGCGCCTTCACGGAGGCGTTCGAGGCCCGGATCCCGTTCCGCACCGAGGCGCGGGTGATCGACCGGACGGGCGCGGTGCGCTGGCTCCAGTGCGAGGGCGTGCCGCGGCTCGACGACGCCCAGAACTTCCTGGGCTACACAGGCTGCAACATCGACATCACCGACACGAAGAACGCCGAGGAGCACCTGTTGCTCCTGATCCACGAGTTGAACCACCGGGTGAAGAACACCCTGGCGACGGTGCAGTCCATCGCGGCCCAGTCGCTGCGCGGGCTGGAAGGCGCGGAGGCGGACGCGGCGCGCGCCGCCTTCGAGGCGCGCCTCCTCGCCCTGGCGCGGGTGCACGACGTCCTGACCCGGGAGAGCTGGGAGGGAGCGGAACTCTCCGCCGTCGTGGCCGATGCGATCCGGCCTCTGGAAGCCGGCGACGGCCGGGCCTCGCGGTTCCAGGTTCAGGGTCCGGCGCTGCGGCTGCCGCCGCGGCTCGCGCTGTCCATCGCCATGGCCCTGCACGAGCTCGGCACGAACGCCGTGAAGTACGGCGCGCTCTCGACCGAGGGCGGCACGGTTGAGATCTCCTGGACGGTGCGGCGCCTGGACGAGATGCAGCTCTCGCTCCGCTGGTCCGAGCGCGGCGGCCCGCCGGTGAAGAAGCCGACACGGACTGGATTCGGCTCGCGCCTGATCGAGCGCAGCCTGGCGCGCGAGCTCGCCGGCGAGGTGGTGCTGAGCTACGAGCCGACCGGCGTGGTCTGCACCATCGACGCCCCGGTGCCGCCGCCGGGCCTCCTCGAGCGCAAGGGCGTCGCCGCCCCGACGCGGATCGCGCCGCTGCCGCTCGCCGGGTAGGCCGGCACGGCGCGGCGCGCGCCCGTCAGTGGTACGGATCGGCAGCGTCGCGCAGGCCGTCGCCCATGAAGTTGAAGGCGAGCACCGTCACGAGCACGGGCAGGACCGGCAGGAGCAGCCAGGGGTAGAGCTGCACCGCCGCGAGATTTTGCGCCTCGTTGAGCAGCACGCCCCAGCTGGTCACCGGCGGTCTGAGTCCGAGGCCCAGGAACGACAGGGCGGTCTCGCCGAGGATCATGGTCGGGATCGACAGCGTCGCCGACGCGATCAGGTGGCTCATGAAGTTCGGGATCAGGTGGCGGCCGATCACCCGGGTCGGCGAGGCGCCCATCAATTCGGCGGCCTGGACGAAATCCTCCTCCCGCAGCGCCAGGAGCTTGCCGCGGACCGCCCGCGCGAGCCCCGGCCAGTCGAGCAGGCCGAGGATCACCGTGATCCCGAAGAAGATCAGCAGCGGGCTCCAGTTCGGCGGCAGCGCCGCCGACAGGGCGAGCCAGAGCGGCAGCTCCGGCAGGGAGCGCACCACCTCGATCAGCCGCTGCACTCCGGCATCGACGACGCCGCCGAAATAGCCCGCGATACCGCCGAAGAAGAGCCCGAGCGCGAACGAGATGGCGACGCCCACGAGGCCGATGGTGAGGGAGATCCGGGCCCCGTAGATCATGCGCGAGAACAGGTCACGCCCGAGCTTGTCGGTGCCGAGGAGGAACAGCGTGCCGTTCTCCGGCGGGCAGACGAGGTGCAGGTCGGTGCGGACGAGCCCCAGCCAGTCGTAGCCGTCGCCCCGGCAGAGGAAGCGCAGCGGCTGCGGGGCGGCGGCGTCCACCTTGTAGTCCCGGCGGAACGTGTCGAGGTCGAGATGGGCCCGGTAGGGGTAGACGAACGGCCCGACGAAGCGGCCCTCGTGGAACAGGTGCACGCCCTGTGGCGGCGCGTAGAGGAAGTCGCCGTTGCGGCGGGCCTGTCCATAGGGCGCGAGCTGCTCGACGAACGGCACGGTCGCGTAGAGCGCGAGCAGGATCAGGGCCGAGGCCACGGCGAGGCGGTGGCGCAGGAACTTGCGGAGGATGAGCCGCCACGCGGAGGCCGTGGCGACCGGGCTCTCGGTCCGGGCCTCCGGCTCGAAGGGCGCCGGATCGACGAAGTGTCCGGATGCGGGCAGCGCGTCGGTCATCGCGGGGCGAGTCATCGCAGGCCCATGCGGATGCGCGGATCGAGCCAGACCAGGATCAGGTCCGAGATCAGCATGCCGACGAGGGTGAGGGCCGCGACGAACATCAGGATGAACCCGGCCATGAACTGGTCCTGGCTGCGCAGGGCCTCGAGGAGCAGCGGCCCGACGGTCGGCAGGCTGAGCACCAGGGAGACCAGCACCGACCCCGAGACGAGGTGCGGGAGCAGGTTGCCGATATCCGCGACGAACGGGTTGAGCGACATCCGGAACGGGTATTTCAGCAGCGCCTGCAGGGGCGGCAGGCCTTTGGCGCGGGCGGTCACCGTGTAGGGCTTGGCCAGCTCGTCGAGCAGGTTGGCGCGCATGCGCCGGATCATGGCCGCGGTGCCGCCGAGGCCGATCACCAGCGTCGGCACGATCAGGTGCGCCATGAGCGAGCGGACCTTCTCCCAGGTCCAGGGCTGGTTGGTGAGGGCCGAATCGTAGAGGCCGCCGATCGACAGCCCGAACCACCGGTTGGCGTAGAACAGCAGGATCAGGGCGAGCAGGAAGCCCGGCACCGCGAGGCCGACATAGCCCAGCAGGGTGACGACGGCGTCGCCGAGCGTGTTCCGGTGCGTCGCGGAGTAGATCGCCGCCGGGATCGCCACGAGGTGGACGAACACCACCGCCGTGAGGTTGATCAGCAGGGTCAGCCACAGGGCGTCGCCGACGACGTCCGCCACCGGCTTGTCGTACTCGAACGACCAGCCCCAGTCGCCCTGGAGCAGCCCGGAGAACCCGACCGATCCGGGCAGCACGCCGATCCACATCAGGTACTGCTGCCAGACCGGCCGATCGAGCCCGTACTGCTTGATGAGCAGCTCGGCCTTCGCCACGGAGCTCGCGTCGCCGGTGGCCCGCAGCTCCATGATCCGGTTGGTCAGGTAGTCGCCCGGCGGCAGCTTGATGATCACGAAGACGAGCGCCGAGATGACCAGCAGCGTCACCGCCATCGTGACGACGCGGCGAAGGATCTGGACGATCACCGGGCCTCCGCGCGCTTGTCGGCGCCGGTTTCGGTGCCCTTGTCCCAGAACAGCTCGTCGAGGCGCTGCACGCCGATCATCGCGGTGGGCTCCCAGGAATAGAGGGCGCGCTTCGGGAGGTTGATCAGGCGATCGGCGCCGACCACCGGCTGGAGCGCGCCCGCCACCGTGCCGATCACCCAGGTGTTGTGCGCGTGGTTCATCAGCATCTCGCGCCAGATCGCGGCCTGCCGGCCGGCATCGTCGGTGTGGCGCCACTCCCGGTCGAGCTCGATGAGGCGCTGGACCTCCGGAACGTCGCAGGGCTCGCCGCTCTTGCCGCGGCTCTCCACGTTCATGCTCCACAGCGGCCAGGAATAATGCTCCGGCTGGGCCGGACTCAGCTCGGTCGGGGGCATGATCGCGGTCGGGACGGCGAGGTCGAGACCCTGGGCGGCGACCATGACGGTCACGCCCGCGATCGAGCGCCGGTGCAGGTTCGTGCGCTCCTGCGGCTTGGTGATCAGGCGGATTCCGACCTCGCGCCAGAACTCCGTGATGAGCAGCAGCGCGTCGAGGACCATCTCCGCCTCGCCGTCGCTCTCGACCACCAGCTCCAGGGCCCGACCGCCCGGAAGCAGCCGCGTGCCGGAACCGTCGCGGGCCGTCAGCCCGATCTCGTCCAGAAGCTTGGCGGCCCGGGCCGGGTCGTAGGCGGCGTTGAGGGTCCGCATCTCGGGCTCGAACAGCGCGCTCTCCGGCACGATCGTGTCGTTGCCCTCGGTGCCCAGGCCGAACAGGAGAGTGTTGTTCAGGGTGCGCCGATCGATGGCGAGCGACAGGGCGTGCCGGTAACGCACGTCGCGGTTGAGCTGCCGCCACGCCGGATCCGTCGTGGTGAGGTTCGGGTAGAGCGCGATCTCCGAGCCGCGGGCCACGGGCCACAGGTTGGTACGGTAGCGATGCGCGGCCTCACCCTCCTTGAGGCTCGGGATATCGGGCATCATCAGCCCGCGGAACATCAGGTCGGCCTCGCCGGCATTGGTCTTGGCGACCAGGAGGCCCTGCGAGGCCACGTCCATCACGATGGAATCCACGTAGGGGAGCTGCGTGCCGGCCGTGTCGACCCGGTGGTAGCTGCGGTTGCGCTCGAACCGGAACCGGGTGGCCGGCGAGCGGGTCCGCGGGACCCAGCCCTGAAGGGTCGGGCAGTCCGGGTTGTTGAGCTCGTAATTGTCGTCGAGGCGATTGTGCAGGGCCGCCCAGCTGCGGAGCTTGAGCGCCTTGGCCTTCGCGTCGGCTGCCTCCTTGCCGATGTAGCGGGCGTGATACGGCTTGAGATAGTGCGATGGCCGGTAGATCAGCGGGTCGCGCGGCGCCGCCAGGGCCGGCAGGAACATCGGGTTCGGCCGGTCCCAGCTGTAGCGGACGGTGACCGGATCGAGGAACTCCACCTCCGGGAGCTTGCCGTCGACCCGGAAGAAGGCCGCCGGCCCGTCGGGGCTCAGGGCCTTCTCGTTGGCGACATCCTCCCAGTAGTAGCGGAAATCTTCCGCGGTGAACGGGTGCCCGTCCGACCAGCGGTGGCCTTGGCGGAGCGTGAAGGTGAAGCGGCCGCCCTCGACATCGACGCGCTCCAGCACGTCGGGCCGCAGGTTGAGGTCGGAATCGTAGCCGACGAGGCGGGTGTAGCCGTAGACCGACAGGTAGCGGACGTCCCGTGCCTTGGCGATCAGGGTCCGGATCGTGCCGCCCGCGCTGCCGAGGCGGCGTCCGTGGGCGGCGAGGTCGGCCACGTAGGGAGTGGTCGGCGGGCCGGGCGCGTCGGCCGGCGGGGTATCAGCGAAGGCCCGCGACGGCGCGCGCGACCAGATCAGGCCCGCGCCGAGCCCGGCGAGCAGGGCGCGGCGGGACACGGTGCTGTCGTTCCCGCTCCCCAGCGAGAGAGCGGACGGGGTGCCGTCCCGGATGTCCCAGGCCTTCATGAGCTGCCCCGCAACGTCACGGAGGTGAGCCGGGCGGGCGAGTAGCCGGTCGCCCTGTGCAGGTCGTCGAAGGCGTGGGACCGGGCGATCAGCCCGGCGGCCTGCCGCACCAGGGCGTCGTCGGCCGGCTGCTCGAAATGGCGGCCGTTCCGCGTCCAGCGGATCGGCTCCGGGCTGCGCTCGGGCCCGGTGATCATCGCGATGGTCGGGTGCGCGGGGCCGCCATGGGCGTGGATCCGGTGCCCGGCCGCGTCGTCGTCGAACAGCAGCCGGGTCAGACCGCGCGCCCGCGCCTCCACGACCCGCCGCCCCTGCGCGACGTGGTCGTCGAAGAACGCCACCGTCCGCGCCGGGTCGAGCATGGACCAGTCGGCGGTCGACCAATCCGCCGTGCTGTAGTGGGCCTGCCGGTCGCGGTACTGTAGGCCCGACAGGTCCGGATCGTGGCAGAAGATCTGCGCCTGCGGGCGGGCCTGCCGGATCACCCAGGTCGTGAGTCCGCGGAAGACGCCCGATTCGATCACAAAGTCGGGTTTCAGCGCCCGCATAGCGACGTAGAGCTGCAGCGCGCCGTTGAAGCCGCTGCCGCCGCGCCGCTGCCGGACGGGGGCCGTGGGTATCAGCGCCCAGAACGCCCGGACCTGTTCGATCACGTCGCCGTCGGGGACGAGGCCCGCGGCGGCGAGATCGCGTTCCAGGATGGCGGCGGCCGATTCGAGCAAGGTGGCGACTTCGCGCGGCGAGGTCGGTCGGTGAGTCCAGTCGGGGGCGGCCGGGACGAGGTCGTAGCCCAGGCGGTCGAAGAACGGCGACAGCACCTTGCGGCGCAGGCGCTCCAGCATCACGGGCGGCCGGGCCTGCATCACGCGGCCTCCGCACTGTGGGCGGCGCCGAAGCGAACCCGGTGGCCGTCCTCGACCGGGCGCATCGCCCCGGCCTCGTCGGCGGCCAGGCGGAACGGCTCCTCCCAGCGGGTCGGGTCGTTGCGGTCGGAGGCGACGGCCGCGAAGTCGAGGGGATGGTCCAGGCTCGGATCGGGCACGGCGGCGAGCAGGGCCCGCGTGTAGGGATGGACGGGCCGGCGGAACAGGGCGGCGCGGGGCGCCTCCTCGACGATGCGGCCCCGGCACATCACGCTGATCGTGTCCGCCATGTAGTCGATCACTGCCAGATTGTGGGAAACGATGAGGTAGGAGAGGCCCAGGGCGGCCTGGAGATCCTTGAGCAGGTTCAGGATCTGCGCCTGGACCGAGACGTCGAGGGCCGAGACCGGCTCGTCGAGCACCAGCAGCCGCGGCTTCGGGGCGAGCGCCCGGGCGATCCCGATGCGCTGCCGCTGCCCGCCCGAGAAGGCGTGCGGGTACCGGCCCAGACCGCTGGGCTCCAGGCCGACCATGGCCATCAGGGCGCGGCAGCGCTCCCGCCGCTCCGCCGCCGGGACGCCGTGGATCTCCATCGGCTCCGACAGGATCTGCCGGACGGTCATGCGCGGATCGAGGGACGCGTAGGGGTCCTGGAACACGAACTGGACCGTGCGGCGGTAGGCGAAGAGGGCGTCGCCGCTGAGGCCGTGGACGTTGCGCGGGCCGCTGCCGTCGTCGAACAGGATCCGCCCGGAATCCGGCCGGAGCGCCCGCATGATCATCTTCGAGACCGTGGTCTTGCCCGACCCGGACTCGCCGACGAGCCCCAGCGTCTGGCCCGCCGCCAAACTCAAGGAGACGTCGGACACGGCGTGGACGATCCGCGGCTTCTGCCAAAGCCGACCGGCGCGCAGCGTGAAGCTCTTGCTCACCCCCTCCACCTGCAGGATCGGCCCGGCCAGGGGCGCGGGCGCCTGGCCGGGCGGGATCTCGGTCTTGGCCGGGCGGATCGGCGTGAGCCGCTCGCCGGGCGCCATGTTGAAGCGCGGCACCGCGTGGAGGAGCGCGCGGAGATAGGCGTGGCCCGGCGCGCGCATCACCGTGTCGCGCGGGCCCGCCTCGACGAGGCGTCCGCGGTAGAGGACGGCGACGTCGTGGGCGATGTTGGCGACCACGCCGAGGTCGTGGGTGATCAGCAGGATCGCCATCCCGGTCTCCTCCTGGAGCCGGGCCAGCAGGGCGAGGATCTGGGCCTGGGTGGTGACGTCGAGCGCGGTGGTCGGCTCGTCGGCGACGAGGAGGGCGGGTTTCAGGATCAGCGCCATGGCGATCATGGCGCGCTGGCGCAGGCCGCCGGACAGCTCGAACGGGTAGGTCCGCAGGGCGCGGTGCGGGTCTGGGAAGCCGACCCGGGCCAGCGCCCCCTCGGTCCGGGCATCGGCCTCCTTGCGGTCGGCCCCGGTGTGGATGCGCAGCGCCTCGCCGATCTGGTCGCCCACCGTGTGGAGCGGTGACAGGCAGGTCATGGGCTCCTGGAAGATCATGGCGATGCGCTGGCCACGGATCGCCCGCATCGCCTCGCCCTCGGAGGGGAGCCGCGCGATGTCGGCCTCGACCTCGCCGTCCCGGAACAGGATCTGACCGCGGGTGATGGCGGCGGAGGGCGGCAGGATCCGCAGGATCGCCTGGGCGGTCACTGATTTGCCCGAACCGGACTCGCCGACCAGGGCGAGGGTGCGGCCGCGGTGAACGTTGAGGGACAGGCCGTGCAGCGCCTCGAACGGACCGCTCTCCGTGCGGAACGCGACCGCGAGGTCGCGGATGGACAATAGCGGGCTCAACCCGTCCTCGCGATCTGTGAGACCTGAGACTTAGATGCCGCCGGCCCCTTGTCCATCGCGGACGCGCCGAAGTGCGCCCGAACATTCACGACCTGTATCGCCGGGTGCCGCAGGAGGTTGGCCACCAGCGCGCCGACGAAGTCCCAGACGGCCTCGTCGTGGACGCGGTGGTGCGTCAGAAGGCCGAGCGGCCGCTCCGGCGCGCCCGCGATGTCGGCGGCGAGGCCGCGCAGCAGGGCTTCCGGATCGCGCAGGGACCGGCTGCCCCGCCAGTCGATCGGGTCGAGGGTGGCATCGAGCCGGCGCAAACCCGGGATCGACGGGCCGGGCACGGCCGAGAGGCCGCGATAGCCGAGATCCGGCAGGGCGGCGGCGAGTTCCGGCGCGACGCGGTTCCACGGCGGCACGAAGACAGGCAGCAGCGAGCCTTCCGGCAGACGCTGCCGGGCGATCCGGAGGCCGGCAGCGGCGTCGGCGACCAGGGTGTCGAGCGGGCGGTGCGCGCCGAACTCGGCCCGCTTCTCGCCCGGCGGGGCGTGATTGTGGTGGGCGAGGCCGTGGACGGCGACGGATACACCGGCAGCCGCTTCGAGCCGCCGCGGCAGCGAGGCGTCGATGACGGCCGGGATCGCGGCGAGGAGCAGCGGGACGCCGTGGTGCTCGGCGAGACCGATGAGGCGGTCGAGGTCCGGACCGCCCGCGACCGCGTCGTCGTCGCGCCAGAACAGCGGCACGCGCAGGCCCCGCGCCGCGACGGCGTCGAGAGCACGGCGGAGAGCGTCGAGGGCCGGCTCGACCGGCTTAGCCCGGACGGGGCGCGATCGCTCGCCCCCGCGGAGGGATTCGATTAGCGCGACCGTGCGCGCTGCGCCGTCCCGATCGATCCCGGGATCGCCGGGCGCGGGGAGGACGCCCCGCGCCGCGATGGCCTGCACCAGGGTCCCGGGCGTCAGCTCCGATTCCGGCAGCACCCGGGCGAGTCCCCGGGCGGCGAGGCGCTCGGCGCGCAGGCGCTGCTCGGTCTCTCCGCCGGCCTCGAAGGGCACGAGGACAGCGGGTGTGCCGGTGGCGAGGAGATCGACGGCCGTGTTGTAGCCGCACTGGCTGACCGACAGGGCGGCGCCGGCCAGGAGCGCGCGATAGTCCGGCTGGGCGCGACCGAGGATGCCGGGCGCGAGACCGTGACCGATCTCTGACAGCTCGGCCTCGGGGACGCCGTGGCCGGCCAGGATCCGCCAGCCAAGATCCGGCCGGAGCCGGGCGGCGCCTGCGGCCGCGCGCAGCAGGACCAGCCCGGCCGGTCCGGATCCGGCGGCGACCACCACGCCGGAGCGGCGCGAGGCCGGCGCGGGCACGGTCCCCTCGTCCACGTAGCCGGTGTAGCGGACCTTCGCGGCTGTCGCCGCGTCGAGGGGCCACGAGGCCTCGAGGGGGATCAGGGTCGGATCGCCGTGCACCAGCACGGCGTCGTAGAGGTCCGCCACACGCGCGTGCGCCTGGGCGATCCGCTCCGGCTTGGTCGAGGCCACGAGGACGTCGCGCACGGAGGCGAGGACGAGCGGGCGCGGCCGCCGGGCGCGGGCCGCGTCCACCAGGGCGAGGAACTCGGCCGCCAGGGCGCGCCGGCCGAACGGGAACAGCTCGGTGATCACCGCGTCCGGCTCGAAGGCCGCCAGGGTGTCGACCATCAGGGCCCGGCGGCGTTCGAGGAGCGCCGGCCCGGCCGGGCGTCCGTCGGGGTCCAGCAGCGTTGAGAAGTCTGTGCCGGCGATCCGGAGCGGCGGCAGCTGCACGCGGCGCAGCCCGTCCTGTCGGACCATCGGTGCCGGGACGCCGCCCGAGACCAGCATCGTCTCGTGGCCGGCCGCCGCGAAGGCGCGGGCGATGGCGGCCGCGCGGGTGAGGTGCCCCGCGCCGAGCAGATGCGTGACCGCGATCAGGACGCGCACGCGGACAACTCCGATTCGCGGGCGACCGCGCCCTGCGGCAGACCCGCGGACGCGCGCAGCCGGCCGGCGATCAGCGCGATCGCCGCTTCCTCGGAAAAGTCCTGCACGAGCCGGGCCAGGGCCTCTGCACCGAGCCGCTGACGGAGGCCCGGATCGCCCGCGAGACGGACCAGGGCCTCGGCCAGCGCCGCCGGCTCGCCGGGCGGCGTCAGGACGCCGTGGACACCGTCGGTGATGAATTCCGGCGTGCCGGCGAAGGCGGTCGCCAGGATCGGGAGCGCCTGGCTCGCGGCCTCCATCAGCACGTTCGGCAGGCCATCGCGATCGCCGCCGGGGGCGGGCTTCGTCGGCAGGACGAAGAGGTCCGCCGCGCGCATGGCCTCGATCACCGCGGGCTGCGCCAGGGCGCCGCGGAAGCGGACCCGCTCCGCCAGGCCGCAGGCAGCGACCCGGGCCTCCAGGGCTTCGCGCCGCTCGCCGCTGCCGATCAGGTCGAGCCGCCAGTGCAGGTGCGCGGGCAGGGCGGCGAGGGCGTCGATGAGGTCGTCGTGCCCCTTCTTGGCGACGAGCCGGCCGACACAGAGGAGCCGGAGGGGGCGGTCCGGGTCCGTCCCGTCGCGCGGCTCGCGCGGCGGCGGCGCGTCGGGGAACCGGGCGAGATCGAGCCCGTGATAGGCGAGCAGCGTCCGGCCCGGAGCGAGGCTGTCGAGCCGGGCGAGGCCGTCACGGGTGCAGGTCACGCCCCATTCGGCGTCGCGCAGCTTCTCGGCCAGTTCCCAGTCGGGCGTGGTCCAGATGTCCTTGGCGTGCGCCGAGAAGCTCCACCGGCGCCCGGTCAGGAGCGCGGCGTAGCGGGCGACGCTGGCCGGCGTGTGCAGGAAGTGCACGTGGATATGGGCGACCTCGGCCGGCAATTCCCGGGCGAGGACCAGGGCCTGCCCGAGGCGCCGCAGCCGCGACGCCGTCGGATCGCGCCGGAGATCGCGGGCGAACAGCGCCAGGAGCGCGGGCAGGTTCGGCCGCCGGAGCGCGGCGCCGAGGCCTCGGAGCACCCGCAGCGGCGCGTCGCGCAGGTACTCGGGCAGGTAGGCGGCCTCCGCGCGGATCTGCGCGTGCATCGGATGGCGGGCCCGATCGGTCGGGCGCCGGAGGGACCAGATCTCGAGAGCCAGTCCGCACCGTTCCAGCGCCAGCAACTCCTGCGCGATGAAGGTCTCGGAGAGCCGCGGATAGCCCTTCAGCACCACGGCGACCCGTTTGGCGCTCACGAATAGGCCTGCAGGTACGGCCGGGCCGCGACGTCCGCGCCGCCGCGGGCGGTCAGCGCCCGGACGCGGCGCGCGACCGCGTCGAGGCCGTCCAGGAGACCCGGCACCAGAACCCGCGACGGCGGGTCCTGTCCCGGCAGGTCGCGGAGCGCCGCCGCCATGCGCCCGGGCGCCCAGCCTTCCGCCTCCATCAGCACCCGCGCGAGGCCGAGCCGCTCGGCCGCCAGCGCCCGGATCGCCTGTTCCCGCCGCGGCTCGGTCCGGGGCACGAGGATCGCCCGGCGGTCGAAGGACAGGATCTCGCAGAACGTGTTGTAGCCCCCCATGGCGACGACGCCGGCGGCCTTGCGCATCAGGAACTCGATCTCGCTGTCGAAGGTGATGGCCGCGATCCGGTCACCGAGGCGGCGGATGCGCGCCATGAACCCGTCGCGGATGCCGGCGTCGAGGAAGGGACCGAAGGCGATGAGCGCGGGGAGGGGGATCGCGGGATCGGCCTCGTAGGCGGCGATCACCCAGTCGATCAGGGCGGCCCCGTCGCCGCCGCCGCCCGGCGTCACCAGGATGAAGGGGCCGCTCGCGACCGGGGGCTCCTCGCGGCCGGCGCGGCGCTCCGGGAGGTCGCGGCGGAGATAACCGGTGTAGATCAGGCGCCCGTCGATGCGGGCGGCCATCTCGGGCTCCATCGGCAGCGCCGCCAGGGGCTCGTGGATCCGGCTCAGCCCGTACACCCAGATCTCGTCGTAGAAGCGCGCCATCGTCTCGGCAGCGCCCTTGCGCTCCCATTCGGGGACGAGGCGGTCGGCGTCGTCGAGGACGTCGCGCAGGCCCAGAACGAGGCGGATGTCGCGGTCCGCGGCCTTCTCCAGCACCGGCAGCAATTCGCCGTGGAAGCCGGCCGGTTCCTTGTCGACGATGATCAGGTCGGGTCGAAAGGCGTCGCAGGCCTGGGCGATGATCGCGGAACGCTGCGCGACGGTGCGCGCCAGCGGGGTCGCGCCGTCGAGGCTGGCGTAGCCGCCGTCGGCGAACTTGGTCACCGGCGGCAGCCTGACCGTCCGGACGCCCGCCGCGAAGGCGAAGCGGTCGACGACGGGCGAGCCCGAGACGATCATCGCCCGTGCGCCGCGGTTGCACGCCACGATCGCGTTGGCGATCGCCCGCGAGCGGCGCAGATGACCGAGCCCGAAGGTATCGTGGCTGTAGATCAGGACGCGCGGGGCCGGAGACGCCTCGTCCAGTCGCATCGATGTGATCGCCCCGGTTTGACGGCGCGAGGATCGCAGCCGCCGCCCTCTTGCACAAGCCGGGCCGGGCCGCAAACACCCCTGTTAACGGGCCCGGAACCGCGCGTGCCTAGGCTGCCGCGGAATCCGGACGCGGAAATCCTCCGTCATGCCAGCGCCCATCGAGACCCGCGTGCCGGGCTCACCGACCGCACGCGCCGCCGCGCTCCGGTCAGATCTCGTGGATCTTCTGAGCAGCGATGCCCGCCTGTTCGCCCTCAGTAGGCGGGCGGCCTGGGTGCTGGTGCCGCTCGGCCTCGCCATGGTCCTCCTGGTCTATGGGACCGGCCCGGACCCGCGGCGCAACTGGTACGGCGACCCCCTCGGCAACGACTTCGTCCAGGTCTGGGTGGCGGGCCGCTCGGCGCTGGAGGGGCGGGGAGCAGACCCCTACGACCTGCCGGTGCATCTGGCGAACCTGAAGGCGGCCTGCGGGCAGGCGTGCCGGTTCGCCTGGCACTATCCCCCGGTGTTCCTCCTGCCGGCAGCCGCGATGGCACTGCTGGATCTGCAGCCAGCCTACCTGCTCTGGACCGCGCTCTCCCTCGCCTTGTTCGCGCTCGCGATGCGGGTCGCGGCCGGCCGGCGGGACGCGGCCCTCGTCGCGCTCGCGCACCCACTCGTGCTCTGCAACCTCGTCTACGGCCAGAACGGCCTGTTCACCGCGTCGCTGCTCACCCTCGGCGCGGTGCTCGTCGATCGCCGCCCGTGGCTCGCCGGGCTCTGCTTCGGCCTGCTGGCCTACAAGCCGCACTTCGCGGCCCTGGCCCCTCTGCTCCTGCTCGTGACGGGACGGCACGCATGCCTGGCCGCCTGCGCGTCGACGGTGCTGGCCCTCTGCCTCGCGTCGCTGGCGCTGTTCGGGACGGCGCCCTGGACCGGCTTCCTCGGCACGCTCGGGGACACGAACCGGATCATCCTGCAGAACGCGGCGGCGAGCCTCAACCTCAACGCCAGCGCGTTCGGCGCGGTGCGCCTGCTCGGCGGCTCGATGGCCGCCGCCTGGACGGCGCAGGGTCTCGTCGCCGTCCTGGCGCTCGGCCTCGCCTTACGCGCCTGGTCCCGGCCCACGGACCCGACGCTGCGCGCGGCCGCGCTCCTCGTCTCCGCGCCGCTGCTGTCACCGTACCTCCCGGTCTACGACCTGGCGCCTCTCGTGCCGGCCGTGCTCCTCCTGGCGCTCGCCGCGCACCGCGCGGGCGGCCTGCGGGCGCGCGAGCGGGCCCTGCTCTGCGCGGTGCCGCTCTTCGCGGTCGTCCGGGAGGCGGCCGCGCTGACCGGCTTCCCCCTCGGCCTCGTGCTGAGCGTCGCGACCTTCGCCTGCATCGCGGCGCGCATCGTGCCGCGGAGCGTCACCCTGGACCGACGGCGATCCGGGACGGTCGGCGCCGGGGCCCTCACGGAGCCAGCGGCCGCGGGATCCGGAAGGGCAGCATGAGTCGGACCATCGGGTTGCGGAACCGGTCGAGCGACAGGCTCTCGTGCATGGCCCGGACCGGCTCGCCGCCCAGCGTCGAGGCGAGCAGCGAGCGGGCGTAGAACGGCGTGTCCTCGTAGGTCGCGAGCACCCGAGACCGGCCGCCGTCGCTGCGGGTCTCGCGCGGCATCCGCCAGAAGCGCGTCGCCGGGAGCGCCGCGCCGGGCGGCGGCCGGATCTCGCGGCGGCTGCCGTCCGCGGAGAACCGGAGCGACAGGTTCTGGCCGCCGCCGTCGCGGTGATGGACATCGTAGAGGATCGCCGCGCCGTCCGGCAGGTCGGCCCGGCACCATGTCCACCGCGAGAAGGCGGCCTCCAGGGGTTCGTCGCCGTCGTTGGTGTCGAAGTAGCCGCTCCCGCTCCAGCGGAGGTCCGGCTGGTCGAAATCCACCTCGACCCGCGAGGACGGCGACATCGGCCACCAGCGGTGGCGCCCGGCCCGGTCGAGATGGAACGGGCCGCCCGTGAATCCGCGCGGCTCGAGACGCACGGTGCCGCGGATCCTCCGGGGCAGGGGCGCGCCGCGCTCGTCGATCCGCACCGTCAGCGCCGTGCCGTCCCAGTGCATGGCGCTGGGTCCGACGGCGATGTGGTCGGCGCTGCGCGACAGGCTGGTTGCGCGGCGCTCGGTCATGGCGAAGCGGCTGCGGTCGCCGTAGAGCACCACGTTCATGGCGCAGTGGGCGAAGGGGTCCTTCTCGGCGCTCCAGGCGTAGTAGGGCGAGAACACGCTGCCGATGAAGGCGATGATCGTGAGGCCCTGGCGGCCGTCGTCGCTCACCGCATCGACGTACCACCACGCGTAGCCGCCCCGCGCGACCGCGCCATCGAATCGCGGTCGTCCAGGATCGCTGCCGCTGCCAGCCGCCCCGACTGCGCCGCCATCGGCACGCCCGGGCCGGGATGGATCGAGCCCCCCGCGAGATAGAGGCCCGGCACCGCCGTCCGCGCGCCCGCGCGCTTGAAGGTCGTCGCCCATCCCTGCGCCGCCCGACCGTAGAGGGCTCCGCCCGTCCCGGGGAAGAGGGCGTCGAAGTCCCGCGGCGTCGTCGTGACCGCCGACGACGTGAAGTCCAGGGTGAGCCCGCAGGCCTCCAGCCGGCGGATCAGGTTCCTCTCGCATCTCTCGATCTCCGGCGGCTGAAGGGGGCGATCCCGGCCATCCGCCGGAGCGTTGACGAGCAGGAGCAGGCGTTCCGGTCCCCGCGGCGCGGCGCCCGCCGCGTCCCGGTCCTGGGCACAGACGTAGACGGTCGGGTCGTCGGGCAGGCGGCGGGCGCGCAGGAGCGCGTCGAACTCGGCCCGGTAGTCGCGCGAGAAGAACACCGTGTGGTGCGCCAGCGGGAAACCCGCCGGCACCGCCTCCGCGCAGAGCGTGACCGCGGAGAGCGAGCGCTCGCCGGGCGCGAGCCGCTCGCCGGCGGCGGCCGCATCGGGCCCGAGCAACCCCGCCCCCAGGGCCGCGCAGTCCGCGTTGCAGACGACGTAGTCGGCGGCCACGGTCGTGCCGTCGCTCAGGCGCACGCCGGTGACGCGGCCGCCGTCCGCGAGGATTTGCGCGACCTCCGCGCCGTACCGGAAGGTCGCGCCGCGCTCCGCCGCCAGATCGGCCACCGCCCGCGCGAGGCCGCTGAGCCCTCCCGCGACGGTCCAGACGCCGGCCTGCTCCACGTGGGCGACGAGCATCAGCGTCGCCGGTGCCATGAAGGGCGAGGCGCCGCAATAGGTGGCGTAGCGGCCGAACAGCTGGAGCAGCCGCGGGTCGCGGAAGTACGCCCCCAGCGCCGACCAGAGCGTCGTGAAGGGCTGGATTCGCCAGAGATCGCCGAGGCCCGAGAGCCCGACCCGCTGCGCGAGGCCGGCGGGACCCGTCCGGCCCTCGCGGATGAAGGGCCCTTCGAGGGTGCGGTAGACCTCGGCCGAGCGGGCGCAGAAGCGCCGGTAGCCGTCCGCCTCGCGCGGTCCCGCGAAGGCCGCGATCGCGTCCGCCGACGCGGCGATATCGGCGAAGAGGTCGAGACGCTCGTCCCGGCTCCAGGCGTGACGGGCGAGGAGCCTTGCCGGTGACAGGGCGACCCGGTCGCCGAGATCCGCCCCGCAGTCGGCGAACAGCTCCTCGAGAACCCAGCGCATCGTGAAGACGGTCGGACCGGCCTCGACGGCGCGGTCCCCGACCGGGACGGCGCGCATCTTCCCGCCGGGCTGCGGCGCGCGCTCGAGGATTGTCGTCTCGAAGCCGGCATGGGCGAGCCGCAGGGCGGCGGCGAGGCCACCGATCCCGGCACCGATCACGACGACGCGCTCCTGCGCCACGGCCGCTCCGAACTCCCCCACCACGGGATTGATCTCCCCTCCGCAAAGTGTCAATAAGAAATGACACCTGTTGCTGACAACCGCATACAACACGGGAGGCAACGATATGGAGTCCGGTCGGCGGATCGAGATGGCGCTGGATCGCGCCGTTGCGCACGCGGAGGCGCCCGGCGCCCCGCCCCTTCTGGCGGAGGCTCTCCGCTACGCGGTGTTTCCCGGCGGCCATCGGATCCGGCCGCGCCTCTGCCTCTCGGTGGCCCGCGCCTGCGGCGACGACGACCCGGCGGGGTCCGTGGCGGCCGCCGCCGCTATCGAGTTCCTGCACTGCGCCTCACTGGTCCACGACGACCTGCCGTGCTTCGACGACGCGCCGATGCGGCGGCAGAAGCCCTCCGTCCACGTCGCCTTCGGCGAGCCGATCGCCGTCCTGACCGGCGACGCTCTGATCGTCCTCGCCTTCGAGACCCTCGCGCGGTCCGTCGGGCCTCATCCGGCGCGCCTCGGGCGCCTCGTCGGACTCCTCGGCCGCGCCGCGGGGTCGCCGTCCGGCATCGCGGCCGGGCAGGCCTGGGAATCGGAGGCGCATATCAGCCTCAGCGACTATCAGCAGGCGAAGACGGGCGCCCTGTTCGCCGCCGCCACCGTGGCGGGTGCCGCGGCGGCGGGCGCGGATCCGGAACCCTGGCGCCGCCTCGGTGAGTGCCTCGGCGAGGCCTATCAGGTCGCCGACGACCTGCGCGACGTCGCCTGCCGGCAGGAGGAGATCGGCAAGCCCGCCGGGCGCGACGCGACGCTGGGCCGCCCCAACGCCGCCGCCCTGCTGGGGACCGGCGGCGCGATGGAGCGCCTGTCCCGGCTGACCCGCGAGGCGATCGCGGCGATCCCGCCCTGTCCGGGCGTGGCCACGCTCACCGCCGAGATCGAGGCGCAGGCGCGGCTGTTCCTGCCCGCGAGCCTGCGCGCGGTGGCGGTCTGAGCGCCGGATCGCTCCCCGGAACCGGCACGGTGCCGCCCGTTCCGCCCGCGTGGGCGGACAGGTGGCTCGCGTGGCGCAACCGCCTCGTCGCCAGCCCCCGGTTCCAGCGCTGGGCGGCGGGTTTTCCGCTGACGCGCCGCATCGCGCAGCGCAACACGCGCGCGCTGTTCGACCTCTGTGCCGGCTTCGTCTACGCGCAGGTCCTGACCGCCTGCATCCGCCTGGACCTGTTCGCGATCCTCGCGGAGGGCCCGCAGACGGTCGACGCGCTGGCGCAGCGGCTCGACCTCACGCCCGACGCGGCACGACGCCTGCTGCGCGCCGCCGAGTCCCTCGGTCTGCTGCGCGCCCTGACGGATGACCGATTCGGGCTCGCCGACTTGGGCGCGGCCCTCGTCGGCAATCCCGGCATCGCCGCCATGATCGAGCATCACGGGCTGCTCTACGCGGATCTCGCGGATCCGGTCGCCCTGCTGCGCGGACAGGCCCAGCCGACCCGCCTCGCGGGCTACTGGCCCTACGCGGCCGGGGCGGCGGGCGACGCGGGCACGGTGGCTCCCTACAGCAGCCTGATGGGTGCCTCGCAGGCGCTGATCGCCGAGGATGTGCTCGACGCCTGCGACCTGTCGCGCGTCCGGCACCTCATGGATGTCGGCGGCGGCGAGGGCGCTTTCCTGCAGGCCGTGGCGGCGCGGCACGCTGCCCCCCACCTGACCCTGTTCGACCTGCCCGCCGTCGCCGACCGCGCCCGAGCCCGCCTCGACCAAGCCGGCCTCGGCGACAGGGTCGCCTGCCGCGGCGGCGACTTCCACGGCGGGCTGCCCGCGGGCGCCGACACGATCTCCCTGGTGCGGATCGTCCACGATCACGACGACGCGGCGGCCCAGGCACTGCTGCGGGCGGCCTACGCGGCGCTGCCGCCGGGCGGCTCGCTGCTCATCGCGGAGCCGATGGCCGGGACGCCCGGCGCGGAGCCGGTCGGCGACGCCTATTTCGGCTTCTACCTCCTGGCGATGGGCTCCGGCCGGCCGCGCCGGGCCGAAGAGCTGCGCGCGATGCTCGCGGCCGCAGGTTTCACCGCCACGCACGAGCATCCGACACGTCGCCCCCTGCTCGCGCGGGTGCTCAGAGCCCAAAAAACAGGCCCAGCAAAGTAAGTGTGACTTGACGCTGACCTGTGTCTATCTAGGATGACACATAGCGGCTTCACACCAGAGAGAGTCGCAACGCAAAGGGTGGACACTTCCAGCCATGGACGCACTGGCCGTCATTCTGGAAAACCCGGAGCACCTCTCGGTTCAGCGCCTGGCCCTGACGCCGCCCACTGACGCGGATGCGGTCGTGGCGGTGTCCTGGAGCGGGATCAGCACCGGCACCGAGCGCCTGCTCTGGTCGGGGCGGATGCCGCCGTTCCCGGGCATGGGCTACCCCCTGGTGCCGGGCTACGAGTCCGTCGGGACGGTCGTGGAGGCGGATGCCGGCGCTTCGGTCCGGGTCGGCCAGACCGTCTACGTCCCGGGGGCCCGCTGCTTCGGCGCCGTTCGCGGCCTGTTCGGAGGCGCCGCGTCCCATCTGGTCGCACCGGCCGCCCGCCTCGTGCCGGTGGACGAGGCCCTCGGCGAGCAGGCCTGCCTTCTGGCCCTCGCGGCGACCGCCCATCGCGCCCTCGGGCGCCTCGCCCCCGGCGCGGCTCCGCTCATTGTCGGGCACGGCGTCCTCGGCCGGCTGCTCGCGCGGCTGACCCTGGCTGCGGGCGCCGCGCCCACCGTCTGGGAGACGGACCCCGTGCGCGCAGCCGGCGAGCACGGATACACCGTCGTCCCGCCCGACGCGGATCCCCGGCGCGACTACGCGACGATCACGGATGTCAGCGGCAACGCCGCCGGCCTCGACGACCTGATCGCCCGGCTCGCTCCGGGGGGCGAGATCGTCCTCGCCGGGTTCTACGAGGCGCCCCTCAGCTTCGCCTTCCCGCCCGCCTTCATGCGCGAGGCCCGGATCCGGATCTCGGCCGAGTTCAGGCCCGAGGACACGGTGGCGGTGCCGCGGATGATCGAGAGCGGCCGGCTCTCCCTCGACGGTCTGATTACCCACCGTGCCCCGGCGGCACAGGCCCAGGACGCCTACCGCACCGCGTTCGCGGATCCGGGCTGCCTGAAGATGATCCTCGACTGGAGGGACGCCGCGTGAACGTTCAGCTCAACAAGGCTGCCCTGTCCCAGGCGACTCAGCTCCGCGCCGAGGCCGCGATCGAGCCCGATGCCGTGTCCACCGCACCGGCGAAGAAAGAGACGCAGATCATCGCGATCTACGGCAAGGGCGGCATCGGCAAGTCGTTCACCCTCGCCAATCTCAGCTACATGATGGCCCAGCAGGGCAAGAAGGTCCTGCTGATCGGCTGCGACCCGAAGAGCGACACCACCTCGCTCCTCTTCGGCGGCAAGGCCTGCCCGACCATCATCGAGACGTCGACCAGGAAGAAGCTCGCGGGCGAGTCGGTCGCGATCGGCGACGTCTGCTTCAAGCGCGACGGCGTCTACGCCATGGAGCTCGGCGGTCCCGAGGTCGGGCGCGGCTGCGGCGGCCGCGGCATCATCCACGGCTTCGAGCTTCTGGAGAAGCTCGGCTTCCACGAGTGGGGCTTCGACTTCGTCCTCCTCGACTTCCTCGGCGACGTGGTCTGCGGCGGCTTCGGCCTGCCGATCGCCCGGGACATGTGCCAGAAGGTCATCGTCGTCGGCTCGAACGACCTGCAGTCGCTCTACGTCGCCAACAACGTCTGCTCGGCGGTGGAGTATTTCCGCAAGCTCGGGGGCAATGTCGGCGTCGGCGGCCTCGTGATCAACAAGGACGACGGCACCGGCGAGGCCCAGGCCTTCGCCGAGACCGCCGGCATCCCGGTCCTGGCCTCGATCCCGGCCGACGAGGACATCCGCCGCAAGAGCGCGAACTACGAGATCATCGGCAAGCCGGAGGGGCGCTGGGGTACCCTGTTCGCGGAGCTCGCCGCCAATGTCGCCGAGGCCGCGCCGCACCGCCCGACGCCGCTCTCGCAGGACGGGCTGCTCGGCCTGTTCTCCAGCGAGACCACCGGCCGCGACGTCGTGCTGGTTCCGGCGACCCACGAGGACATGTGCGGCGTCGCCCACGTGTCCAAGCCGTCCCTCGAAGTCGTGTACGACGAGGTCTGACGCGCATGGCCGTCTCCCTCGACATCGCCGATCTGCGGGCCCGCAAGGCGCCGGCCAACGTCGACCTCGCCGCGGCGCAGAGCGACGGCCTGGGCTGCCACGCCGGCAAAGACGCGATGGTGGCGGCCGCGGAAGCCGCCGGCATGTCGGAGACCCTGGCGCAGCTCCGCAGCGACTACCCGCAGGGACCGCACGACCAGCCGCAGAGCATGTGCCCCGCCTTCGGCTCGCTGCGGGTCGGCCTGCGCATGCGCCGCACCGCCACGATCCTGTCGGGCTCGGCCTGCTGCGTCTACGGCCTGACCTTCACGTCGCACTTCTACGGGGCGCGGCGCAGCGTCGGCTACGTGCCGTTCAACTCCGAGACGCTCGTCACCGGCAAGCTGTTCGAGGACATCCGCGAGGCGGTCCACGCCACCGCGAAGCCGGAGGACTACGACGCCGTCGTCGTCATCAATCTCTGCGTCCCGACCGCCTCCGGCGTGCCGTTGCGCCTGCTGCCGAAGGCGATCGACGGCGTCCGGGTGATCGGCATCGACGTTCCGGGCTTCGGCGTGCCGACCCATGCCGAGGCCAAGGACGTGCTCGCCGGCGCCATGCTCAAGGTCGCCCGCGCGGAGGCCGAGCAGGGGCCCGTCGCCACCCCCCGCGGTGGCCGTTCCGAGCGCCCGAGCGTCGCGCTGCTGGGCGAGGTCTTCCCGGCCGACCCGGTGGTGATCGGATCGCTCCTGGAGCCGCTGGGGCTGGCGGCCGGCCCGGTCGTGCCGACCCGGGAATGGCGCGAGCTCTACGCGGCCCTCGACTGCGCGGCGGTGGCGGCGATTCACCCGTTCTACACGGCCTCGATCCGCGAGTTCGAGGCGGCGGGCCGCCCGATCGTCGGCTCGGCCCCCGTGGGCGTCGACGGGACCGCCGACTGGCTCGACCGGATCGGCGAGGCCTGCGGCGTACCCCGCGCCACCGTCGAGGCCGCCAAGAACCGCATCCTGCCCGGCATCCGCGGCGCGCTCGGCGCGATGCCGATCAAGGGGCGGATCACGCTCTCGGGCTACGAGGGATCGGAGCTGCTCGTGGCGCGCCTCCTCGTCGAGAGCGGCGCCGAGGTCCCCTATGTCGGCACCGCCTGCCCGCGCACGCCCTGGTCGGAGGCGGATCGCGACTGGCTCGAGTCTCGCGGAACGGAGGTCCGCTACCGGGCCTCCCTCGAGGATGATCTGTTCGCCTTCGAAGCGCTAAAGCCCGACCTCGCCATCGGCACGACGCCGGTCGTGCAGCGGGCCAAGGAGCGCGGCACGCCGGCCCTCTACTTCACCAACCTGATCTCGGCGCGCCCGCTGATGGGCGCGGCCGGCGCCGGCTCGCTCGCCACGGTGATCAACGCCGCCCTCGGCAACAGGGCGCGGTTCGACGCCATGCGCAACTTCTTCGAGGGCGTCGGCACCGGCCACGCCGCGGGCGTCTGGCAGGAGGTGCCGCAGAAGCGACAGGGACCGAAGATCGAGGGCCCCAAGAAGCCGATCGGGGAGATGGCCTGATGCTCATCCTCGATCACGACAGGGCCGGCGGCTACTGGGGCGCGGTCTACGTCTTCACGGCGATCAAGGGCCTGCAGGTCGTCATCGACGGCCCCGTGGGCTGCGAGAACCTGCCGGTCACCTCGGTGCTGCACTACACCGACGCGCTGCCGCCGCACGAGCTGCCGATCGTGGTCACCGGGCTCGCCGAGGAGGAACTCGGCCGGCACGGCACCGAGGGCGCCATGAAGCGCGCCCACGCGACCCTCGATCCGGGCCAGCCCAGCGTCGTGGTCACCGGCTCGATCGCCGAGATGATCGGCGGTGGCGTGACCCCGGAGGGCACGGGGCTCCAGCGCTTCCTGCCGCGCACGATCGACGAGGACCAGTGGCAGGCCGCCGACCGGGCGATGCGCTGGCTCTGGCAGGAGTACGGGGCGAAGAAGTTCGCCAAGAAGGGCATCCCGGCCCGGCCGGAGAAGAAGCCCGGCGAGAAGCCGCGGGTGAACCTCATCGGCCCGGCCTACGGCACCTTCAACATGCCGTCCGACCTCGCGGAGATCCGGCGGCTGGTCGAGGGGATCGGCGCCGAGGTGAATCTGACCTTCCCGCTCGGCGCGCACCTCGCCGACGTGCCGAAGCTGGTCAACGCCGACGCCAACATCTGCCTCTACCGGGAGTTCGGGCGGCTGCTTTGCGAGGATCTGGAGCGCCCGTACCTGCAGGCGCCGATCGGCATCCTGTCCACGACCAAATTCCTGCGCTCGCTCGGCGAGATCCTGGGCCTCGATCCCGAGCCGTTCATCGAGCGGGAGCGGCACACGACCATCAAGCCGGTGTGGGATCTCTGGCGCTCGGTGACGCAGGACTTCTTCGGGACCGCGAGCTTCGGCATCGTCGCGACCGAGACCTACGCGCGCGGCGTGCGCCACTTCCTCGAAGACGAGATGGGCCTGCCCTGCCACTTCGCCTTCGGGCGCTCGGCCGGTCTGAAGCCCGACAACGCGGCCGTCCGCGCCGCCGTCGCGGCCAAGCCGCCGCTGGTGCTGTTCGGCTCGTTCAACGAGCGGATGTACCTCGCGGAGACCGGAGCCCGAGCGACCTACGTGCCGGCCTCGTTCCCCGGCGCGATCATCCGGCGGCACACCGGCACACCGTTCATGGGCTACGCCGGGGCGACCTACCTGGTCCAGGAGGTCTGCAACGCCCTGTTCGACACCCTCTTCCACATCCTGCCGCTCGCCCGCGACATGGACAAGGTCGAGGCCACTCCCACGCGGCGCCACGCCGAGCTGCCGTGGGACGAGGCCGCCCGGCAGGCACTCGACGCCCTGGTCGAGGCCCAGCCGGTGCTCGCCCGGATCTCCGCGGCCAAGCGCCTGCGCGACGCCGCCGAGCGGGCTGCCCGGGACACCGAGGCCGCCGCCGTAGCGCCCGCCCACGTGGCGCGGGCCCGGGCCGCCCTCGCGGGAGGAGTGCCCGCGTGAGCCGCCTTTCCGTTTCACCCAGAGGAGACCTGACGATGCGAACGATGGTCCCGACCGGCCGCCAGCACCAGGAAGCGTTTCAGTTCCGGCTGATCCTGGCGGCGACCTACCCGTTCTTCCTCGCCGCCGCGGCGCTGAACCGGTTCCGGCCCAGCCGCGAGACGGCCCGCCCGGGCCTGGCACCGGCGCGCCGCTCGGTCTTCGGCGAGGCCCGCGCCATGGCGGTTCAGGCGATCCCCTTCGCCTTCATGGGCTGAGACGCCCCTGAGCGAGACGCTTCCGTCCGGTCACGCGGGGGAAGTCGGGCCGTGACAGCCGAAAGGCATCGCGGCTGAACCCGTCGCGCCTCGCCAGAGGCGCGGCCAACACACGGAGGTCTGAACGATGGCGAGTGGACCCGTCACTACAGAAAGACCGAGCAGCCTGTCCGGGCTGACGGAACCGGAAGCCAAGGAGTTCCACGCGATCTTCCTGACGAGCTTCCTCATCTTCACGGCGATCGCCGTGGTCGCCCACATCCTCGTCTGGCTGTGGCGTCCGTGGCTCCCCGGACCGCAGGGCTACGCCTCTCTCGACGGCGTTCGCGATGCGGCCCACGCCCTCGTCACGATGATCGGCTGAGGAGGATCGGATGCACAAGGTTTGGTTGCTCTTCGATCCGCGGCGCACGCTGGTGGCTCTGTTCACCTTCCTCTTTATCCTGGCGCTGCTGATCCACTTCATCCTGCTCTCGACCGACCGGTTCAACTGGCTGGACGGCCCGAGAAACAACAAGGCGGCCCAGAACACCATCACGCTCACGCTGCCGCAGATGCCGGCCTGACCGCCGGTCCGGACCGCGGCGCGCAAGGGCCGCGGTCCACCAACTTTCCTCTTCTCCGGCCTGACTGAGGAGCAGCCGCCATGGCGATGCTGAGCTTCGAGCGCAAATACAGGGTTCGCGGCGGCACCTTGCTCGGAGGCGACCTGTTCGACTTCTGGGTCGGGCCGTTCTTCGTCGGTTTCTTCGGCGTCGTCGGCATGTTCTTCACGGTGCTGGGTACCGCGCTCGTCATCTACGGCGCCGCGATCGGACCGACCTGGAACATCTGGCAGATCAACATCGCGCCGCCCGATGTCAGCTACGGCCTGAGGCTCGCGCCGCTGAAGGATGGCGGTCTCTGGCAGATCATCACCATGTGCGCGCTCGGCTCGTTCGTCTCCTGGGCGCTGCGCGAGGTCGAGATCTGCCGCAAGCTCGGGATCGGCTACCACGTCCCCGCGGCCTTCGGGATGGCGATCTTCGCCTACTTCACCCTCGTGGTGATCCGGCCGCTGCTGATGGGCGCCTGGGGCTACGGCTTCCCGTACGGCATCCTCAGCCACCTCGATTGGGTGTCCAACACCGGATACCAGTATCTCCACTTCCACTATAACCCGGCGCACATGCTGGCCGTGACATTCTTCTTCACGACGACGCTGGCCCTGGCGATGCACGGCGGCCTGATCCTGTCGGCGACCAACCCGAAGAAGGGCGAGACCGTCAAGACGCCCGAGCACGAGGACACCTTCTTCCGCGACACGATCGGCTACTCGATCGGCACGCTCGGCATCCACCGCCTCGGCCTGTTCCTGGCCCTCTCTGCGGGGTTCTGGAGCGCGGTCTGCATCGTCATCAGCGGGCCGTTCTGGACGCAGGGCTGGCCGCAATGGTGGGGCTGGTGGCTCAACCTGCCGGTCTGGCGGTGACGGATCGGACGCGATCGGAACGAGGGGACTAACGCGGGTCGCCGCCGCCCAGCGCGCGGCACTCCGGGGGAGGGCAGGCCATGGCCTATTACCAGAACATCTTCACGCAGGTTCAGGTGCGCCCACTCGTGCCGGATCAGGGCGTCCCGGTCGCGGTCGACGAGCGGGTCGGCAAGCCGTTCAACAGTTACCTGTTCGGGCTGATCGGCAACAGCCAGGTCGGGCCGATCTACATCGGCTACATCGCGGCCCTGTCGATCACCTGCGGGGTGATCGCCTTCGAGATCATCGGGCTCAACATGTGGGCCTCGGTGAATTGGGACCCGGTCCAGTTCGTCCGGCAATTGCCGTGGCTCGCCCTCGAGCCGCCCCTCCCGAAATACGGCCTGAAGGTCCTTCCGCCCCTGAACGAGGGCGGGTGGTGGCTCATCGCCGGCTTCTTCCTGACGGCCTCGATCCTGCTGTGGTGGGTCCATCTCTACAAGCGGGCGCGGGCGCTCGGCCTCGGCCTGCACGTGCCGTGGGCCTTCGCGTCGGCCATCTGGCTCTACCTCGTCCTCGGCTTCATCCGGCCGGTGCTGATGGGCTCGTGGTCGGAGGCCGTGCCCTTCGGCATCTTCCCGCACCTCGACTGGACCGCGGCCTTCTCGCTCCGCTACGGGAACCTCTTCTACAACCCGTTCCACATGCTCTCGATCACGTTCCTCTACGGATCGACGCTGCTGTTCGCGATGCACGGGGGCACGATCCTGGCCTGCTCGCGCTACGGCGCGGAGCGCGAGATCGACCAGATCGTCGACCGCGGCACGGCCACCGAGCGCGCCGCCCTGTTCTGGCGCTGGACCATGGGCTTCAACGCCACGATGGAGTCGGTCCACCGCTGGGCGTGGTGGTTCGCCGTGCTGACGACGCTGACCGGCGGCATCGGCATCCTGCTCACCGGGACCGTGGTCGACAACTGGTACCTCTGGGCCGTCAAGCACGGCGTCGCGCCCTCGTACCCGCAGGTCTACGGCCCGATCGTGGATCCCGCCCATCTCGCACCCGGCATGAAGCCGTGAGGAGGCCGTCATGAAGACGATTCTGGCGGTGGCCGGCGGCGCACTGGCCCTCTTCCTCACCATCGCGATGTTCGGCGGCGCCGGCTGGACCCACCCGCCGATGGCGAACAAGCAGACCGGCTTCCGCGGGACGGGCATGGACCTGATACGCACCCGCGCCGGCAACGAGGCGCTGGCCGCCGCGAACGTCGCCCCGACCCCGGCCGATCCGGCCGATGCGGGCGGCGACAAGGCCTCGGCCGTCTACCAGAACGTTCAGGTTCTGGGCGACCTCTCGGCCGAGCAGTTCAACCGGCTGATGGTGTCGATCACCGAGTGGGTGGCCCCGCAGCAGGGCTGCACCTACTGCCACAGCACCGAGAACATGGCGTCCGACGAGCTCTACCAGAAGCGCGTCGCCCGGCGGATGCTCCAGATGACCCAGTACATCAACTCGTCCTGGAAGGAGAACCACGTCCATCAGGCGGGCGTGACCTGCTACACCTGCCACCGCGGCAATCCGGTGCCGGCCAATATCTGGTTCGATCATCCGGTCCAGGGGGCGGGGCGCTTCATCCCGCGCAACAACAGCCAGAACCTCGCCTCCGCGGAGGTCGGCAACACCTCGCTGCCCTACGACGTCTATCAGGCCTTCTATCAGCACAAGGAGACGTCGGAGGACGCGGTCCGGGTCAACGCCACCACGGCGCTGCCGGAGACCAAGGGCAAGCCGATCCAGGACGCCGAGAAGACCTTCGCGATCATGATCAGCATGTCGCAGTCCCTCGGGGTCAACTGCACCTTCTGCCACAACACCCGATCGGTGGCGCAGTGGGACACCAGCACGCCCAACCGCGTCCATGCCTGGTACGGCATCCGCATGGTGCGTGACCTGAACCAGGATTACATGGAGCCGCTGAAGTCGACGTTCCCGCGGAACCGGCTCGGGATCCTGGGCGACGTGCCGAAGATCAACTGCGCCACCTGCCACAACGGCGCCAACAAGCCGCTCAACGGCGCCAACGTGATCGAGCCCTATCCGGAGCTGTCGCACCCGACGATCGCCGTGAGCCTCCCGACCGGCGAGGCCAAGGACCCGATCCCCGGGACCGAGACCCCGTCGCCGAAGCCCTGATCGGCCCCGGGGCGGCCGGACCACCGGCCGCCCCGCCCAAGCTACAGGGAACCTCCGTGGGGTAGAGGCGTCGATACCGGCGGCCAAGCTCGGCCCTCAGGAGGCGTCCGTGACCATCACCATCTCGAACCTCCAGCCGCTGATCGCGATCCTCGCCGGAATCCTGATCCTGGTGATGCCGCGGCTGCTCAACTACATCGTCGCGATCTACCTGATCGTCGTCGGCGTGATCGGGCTCGGAATCCTGCATTGACGGGCCGCGCCCGCGCCGCGACGGCGCGAACCTGACAGACCGCTTGAGCCGTCAGCCGCGCACGCACAGGGCCATCGCGCGTTCATCTTGCGTTGCGCTGCGGGATGGTCCAACCCCGCCCATCAGCTCGGCCGGCGCCGGGCACCAGATACGGACGGGATCGACATGGCGACCGGCAGCGCGAAGTGGGTCTATGCCTTCGGCGACGGCAGGGCGGAGGGCAAGTCGCAGATGCGCGACCTGCTCGGCGGCAAGGGCGCCAACCTCGCCGAGATGTCCAACCTGGGTCTGCCGGTCCCGCCGGGCTTCACGATCACCACCGAGGTCTGCACCTACTTCTACGATCACGGCAAATCCTATCCGCCGGAACTCAAGGATCAGGTCGCGGAAGCGCTCGCCCAGGTGGGCAAGCTCACCGGCCGCAAGTTCGGCGACGCGACGAACCCGCTGCTCGTGTCGGTCCGCTCGGGTGCGCGGGCCTCGATGCCCGGCATGATGGACACGGTCCTCAATCTCGGCCTCAACGACGAGACCGTCCTGGCCCTCGCCAAGGAGGCCGACGACGAGCGCTTCGCCTACGATTCGTACCGCCGGTTCATCACGATGTACTCGAACGTGGTGCTCGGCGTTGAGCACCACGCCTTCGAGGAGGCGCTGGAGCAGTACAAGGAGGGCAAGGGCTTCGACCTCGACACCGAGCTCGGCGCCGGCGACTGGAAGACCCTCATCCAGACCTACAAGAAGATCGTGCGCGACGAGCACGGTTCCGACTTCCCGCAGGGCGCGGACGACCAGCTCTGGGGCGCGATCGGCGCCGTGTTCAATTCGTGGATGATCCCCCGCGCGAAGAAATACCGGGAGCTGAACAACATCCCGGAGAGCTGGGGCACGGCCGTCAACGTGCAGGCCATGGTGTTCGGCAACATGGGCGACACCTCGGCCACCGGCGTCGCCTTCACCCGCAACCCCTCCACCGGCGAGAAGGCGCTCTACGGCGAGTTCCTGATTAACGCGCAGGGCGAGGACGTGGTGGCGGGCATCCGCACCCCGCAGAACATCACCGAGAAGGCGCGGGAAGAGGCCGAGAGCGACAAGCCTTCCATGGAGAAGGCCATGCCCGAGAGCTTCGCGGAGCTGACCCGGATCTACGGGATCCTGGAGTCGCACTACCGCGACATGCAGGACATGGAATTCACCATCGAGAAGGGGAAGCTCTGGATGCTCCAGACCCGCAACGGCAAGCGCACGGCCAAGGCCGCCCTGCGCATCGCCGTTGATCTGGCGGGCGAGGGGCTGATCTCGAAGGAGGAGGCGATCGGCCGCGTCGAGCCCGGCGCCCTCGACCAGCTCCTGCACCCGACCATCGACCCGAAGGCCGACCGCAAGGTCATCGCCTCCGGCCTGCCGGCCTCGCCCGGCGCGGCGACCGGCGAGATCGTGTTCAATTCCGAGGACGCGGAGGCCCACCGCAAGGCCGAGCGCAAGTGCATCCTGGTGCGGATCGAGACCTCGCCCGAGGACATCCACGGCATGCACGCCGCCGAGGGCATCCTCACCACCCGCGGCGGGATGACCAGCCACGCGGCCGTGGTGGCCCGCGGCATGGGCAAGCCCTGCGTCTCCGGCGTGGGCTCGATCCGGATCGACTACAAGGCGCAGACCCTGACGGTCGGCGGCACGACGCTGAAGGCCGGCGACCGGATCACCATCGACGGCTCCACGGGGCAGGTGATCCAGGGCGAGGTGAAGATGCTGGAGCCCGAGCTGTCAGGCGACTTCGCCACGCTGATGGAGTGGGCCGACGCGATCCGCGGCATGAAGGTCCGCGCCAACGCCGACACGCCGACCGACGCCCGGACCGCGCGCAACTTCGGGGCCGAGGGCATCGGCCTCTGCCGCACCGAGCACATGTTCTTCGAGGGTGACCGCATCATCGCGGTCCGCGAGATGATCCTCGCCGACGACGCGGAGGGCCGGCGCGCGGCGCTGGCGAAGATCCTGCCCTACCAGCGGCAGGACTTCTTGGAGCTGTTCACGATCATGTCCGGCCTGCCGGTCACGATCCGCCTGCTCGACCCGCCGCTCCACGAGTTCCTGCCGCACACCGACGCCGAGGTCGCCGAGGTCGTGAAGGCGACGGGCGTGTCCGAGGAGAAGATCCGGCACCGGACGCGCGAGCTGTCCGAGCACAACCCGATGCTCGGCTTCCGCGGCTGCCGCCTCGCGATCGCCTTCCCGGAAATCGCCGAGATGCAGGCCCGCGCCATCTTCGAGGCCGCCGTCCAGGCGGCCGCCGATACCGGCAAGGCGGTGACGCCCGAGGTGATGGTGCCGCTGGTCTTCACCCGCGCGGAGTTCGACATCGTGAAGGCCCGCATCGACGCCATGGCGAAAGCCGTGGCCGAGGAGAAGGGCGCGACCCTCGACTATCAGGTCGGCACGATGATCGAGCTGCCCCGCGCGGCCCTCAAGGCCAACGAGATCGCCGAGACCGCGGAGTTCTTCTCTTTCGGCACCAACGACCTGACCCAGACGGCGCTGGGCATCTCCCGCGACGACGCGGCCACCTTCCTGGGCCCCTATACCCAGAAGGGCATCCTGCCGGCCGACCCGTTCATCACGATCGACCAGGAAGGCGTGGGCGAGCTGGTGCGCATCGGCGTCGAGCGCGGTCGCAAGACCCGGCCGGACATCAAGCTCGGCATCTGCGGCGAGCACGGCGGCGATCCCGCCTCGGTGGGCTTCTGCCAGGAGGTGGGGCTCGATTACGTGTCCTGCTCGCCCTACCGGGTGCCGATCGCCCGGCTGGCGGCCGCCCAGGCGGCGCTCGGCAAGGTCGCCGGCAAGGAAGGCTGAGACCGGTCCGGGGGACGCCGCGCGTCCCCCTTTCGGCTATCAACCGTCCGTATGAGGATCAGTGGAAAAATTCGCCTTTCGGTCGAACTCGCCTCTTTTTGAGGCGTTCTTCGATTGAACGGGTACGCCCGACGTGCGCCTAATCGGCCCGCGTCAGGTTCAGCATCGCCCGTCAGAAGCGGCCGCCACCATGTCCCACAGCCCGTCGCCGCTGTGCCTCGCCGAGACCGAAGCGGTCGCGGCTGTCCCGAGCGTCGCCGTCCGCGCCTACCTCGCCCTCGTCGCCGGTCTCGGCGGTCTCGTCACGGCCGTGATGCTGATGATGTCGGTCGCGGCCAACAGCGGCAGCGAGGCGGAGCGCATCTCGGCGACGCAGGAAGACAGCTACGCGACCACGCTGGTCGGCGCGCTGGCGGTCAACCTGTCCAAGCCTCTGCGCTGAGCGCGTTCCCGGCGTCGACCGCCCCGGGTGGCCCGGTCCGCTGCGCGGCTCCGATGCGGACGTCCTGACGAAACGGTCGGATCACCGCGCCCCCGACACGGCGCGCGCGGCCGAGCCGGTAAAACGGGTCGGCAGGTCGTCGCCGGGGCTGCGAGGACTGAAGCGCGTGGTGACCCGGTCGGGCGCGGCGCCGACCACCGCGTCGGGCGCGGCACCGCGCAGGCGCGTGGCGGCCACGTGCACGGGCGTGGCGCGGCTCGCCGGGGCAGCGCCCGGGCCGGCCGATACGGAGTCGAACAGGGCGCGCAGCTGCGCCTTGGCATCCGCGTCCGGAGCCACGAGGGAGCGGGCGCGAGCCGGAATCACCGCCGCCGGCTTGTTGAGGGCGCGGATCTCGGCCGCCGGAGCGAAGTTGGCCATCCCGCGCTCCAGCGCCGCGAACTGCACCGGGCGGGGCGGCGGCAGGGGCATGTTCAGGCTCGCCGCGACGGCGGCCATATCGGCGGGGCGCCGCGGCGGGAGCGGTGCCGTGACGGCGGTCACGGTCTCGTCGACGGCGACCGGCTGACTGGCGGTCAGGAGTGCCTTGGCGTCGGCGGGCCTGGTGTCGGAGGGTTTGGTCTCGGCACCTTTCGCCTGCGCCCGCTCGGCCAGCGAGCCGCGCAGGGCGTCGTCGGCCGCGGGTGCCGCGTAGGCGAGGGCCGCGCGCGCGCCTGCCGGATCCTGCGGATCGGCGCTCGCCACGGCGACGACGGGCGCGCGCCGCGACTTCCGCGCCGTCTCCACCGGGGCCGGCGCCGGCGCGGGTTCCGGTGCCGACCGGCCGCCGCCGAACAGGCTGGCCAGGAAGCCGAACAGGCCGGGCCCGTCCTCCTCCTCGCCGCTGGCCATCTGCGTCGTGAGGCCCGCCACGGTGCCGCCGCGGGCCAGGATCTCGGCCTTGGCTTCCTCGTAGCGGGGGAAGGGACGGTTGTCGCTCGGGAGCAGGACGGTCTTGCCGTCCGGGAACAGGCGGGCGAGCTGGTCGTGGGTCATGCGCGGCCACATCCGCACCGAGCCCACGTCGAGGTGCACGAAGGGCGTTCCGGCATGGGGGTACCAGCCGACGCCGCCCCGCTGCATCCGGAGGCCGACCTCGCGGATCCGGTCGATCGACACGTCCGGCAGGAAGAAGTCCATCGCCTTGCCGAGCATGTGCTGGCTGTACTCGGCCACCATCCTGGAGCGGCGGCGCAGCATCGCGTTGGTGCCCGGGGAGCGGTAGGCCGACACGACGTGGATCGGCTGCGTCGCGCCGACCTGGCGATAGGCCTCCCAGACCGTATCGAACAGCCGCGGGTCCATCTTGGTCGGCTCGTTGACCCGCCAGTCGCGCAGGAGCCAGTTCAGCTGCTCGAGGGCCGCGCGGTCGTAGCGTCCATCGCGCTTGAACGTGATGGTCGCACTCTCCTGCGTGTGGGTGTGGTAGATCGACAGGGAGCGGGTGTCGCCGTTGGCGACCGCGTCCTCGGTCTCGGCCGTCCCGGCGATCAGTCCGAGCGCGAGGCCGGACAGGGCGAGGGTGAGGTTGCGAAGGGCGCGCGGGAGACTGGGCACGACGGTCCTGATCCTCTCCCGACAGCCTGACCCGACGCCTGTTGAACCGGGTTCGCGACCGAAACGGCTAAGGCTCGACCGTGGCGAAATCGTGCCCGGCTGTGCGGCCGCGCACCTGAAAGTTGCTGGCGGCGCGGGTGGGCTACCACCACCCGCGCGGCGCCGCCTGGGGGGGGGGCGCCGCACAAGAAGGTGGCGGGGGGGGGGGGGGGCCCCCCCCCCCCCCCCGGGCGCCGCCTGCTGCGGCGCGGGCGTCCAGAGGCCGGGGTCGCCGTATTCCGGCGCGCTGTCGGCGCGGGCGGCGCGACGCTGGGCGCGGCGCGGCGTCTCCGCCTCCTCGTAGCGCCCGCCCGGCCACGCGTCGGCATCCGCGACCGGCCGCTCGGGCGCGCGGCGATGGACGGTCCGGGGCGCGGGCGGCTTCGGGGCGCGCTCGGCCTTGCGCCGCGGCGGCTCGTCCGGGAGCCG
>NZ_JBKFBI010000140.1:0-16000 GCF_053346095.1 Methylobacterium sp. A52T
AGGTCGGCATCGCCTTCGCGCGCCGGACCAGAGAGGTCATGCCGACCACGAGCAGCCGGCGCAGGTAGCGGTCGCCCATGCGTGAGATCCGGCCCAGGCGCTCCTTGCCGCCGCTGCAGTTCTGCAGTGGTGTCAGGCCCAACGAGGCCGCGAACTGCCGACCGGAGCGGAAGCGTTCGGGCTCGCTCACCGACGCGGCCAGCCCGGTCACCACGCGCTGGGCGAGCGGCGGCACCTCGGCCGCGTCTCCGGCCGAGAGCCGGGCTGCCAGTTCGAGCGCATGGCGCAGGCCCCGCGCCATCTCGATCCCAAACTCGGCGAGCAGGCCTCGGATCATGTTCACCAGCTGCGTGCGTTGCTTGACCAGCAGGTCGCGTGTCCGGTGCAGCGCCAGCACCGCCTGCTGCTCGGTCGCCTTCACCGGCACGAAGCGCATGCTCGGACGCGTCACCGCCTCGCAGATGGCGGCGGCGTCGTTCGCATCGGTCTTGCCGCGCTTCACGTACGGCTTCACGTAAGCCGGCGGCATCAGCCGCACGTCGTGGCCGAGGCTCATGAGCTCCCGGGCCCAGTGGTGCGCCGTGCCGCACGCCTCCATGCCGACCAGGCAGCGCGGCAGCTTGGCGAAGAACGGCGTGACCTGCGCCCGCCTCAAGGCCTTGCGCACGACGACGTGCCCAGCTGCATCGACGGCGTGAACCTGAAAGATGCTCTTGGCCAGATCAATGCCGACGGTGGTGATCTCCATGGGGATGGCTCCTGCATATGCGTGGCTGCTGCTTCGACAGCGACCACATCTTGGCCCCCAGAGCCGTCAGTCGGAGCGGGAGCCATCCACCCCATCTGGTTTGTAAAGTTGCGTTGCGGCTTGGAGAGGGTCCGCCGCTGATAGCGGCGTGACGAGCAGCCGCCGAGCCTCAAAAATTATCGTGCCACCTCAATGACGTAAGTGCTCGCATTTTCGTTCAGGCTGGCGCGCCAATCTTCTCAAGACGTTAGCGGCGCTCGGCCCTGCCCCTCGGGCGGATCGTGTCGCCCGCTTGCGAGTCGGTGCGGGCGGCGTGATCCGCGGCTGCCCTTCCCGCTCCCGTGACGCTGCCCGGCCACGCTCAGGACGCGACTTCGAGGGCCGAACTGGCCCCGACCGGCACGTTCCGGGTCGGTCTCGTCGAGGCGCCGACCGCCGGCCCGATCTTCGTCTGCCGCGCCGCCGATGGACGACTCGACGGCGTGACGGCCGATCTGAGCGCGGATCTCGCTCGCCAGGTTGGCCTGCCACTGACCGTCGCGCTGTTCCCGAACTCGGGCGCCGCGGCGGCCGCCCTCCAGGCCGCGGCGATCGATGTCAGCTTTATGCCTGTCGACGCGACCCGCCGGCAGGTGATCAATTTCGGGCCGGGCTACTACGATCTGGAGAGCACCTATCTGGCCAGCGCCGAATCGGGCATCACCGACGTGGCGCAGGTGGACCGGCCGGGCCTCCGGGTCGAGGCGATCGAGGGTACGACGACGTTCCGCGCCTCCGCCCGCACGCTCACTCAAACGCAGCCCCTCCCCATCCCATCCGTGGCCGAGGCGGTCGCGCGCATGCGCGCCGCCCAGGCGGACGCCTTCGCCCTCTCGCGCGACACGCTGCGGCGGATGGTCCTGCAGGTCTCGGGCTCCCGGATCGTCGCGGGCGGCTTCCAGCAGACGCAGGTCGCCGTCGCCGTCCCGAAGGGCCGGCCCGCCGCCCTCGCCCGCGTCACGGCTTGGATGGATGAGGCGAAGCACACCGGCGTCGTTCGGCGGATCTTCGATGCCCAGGGCTTCCATGACGACGCGGTCGCGCCCTGACGAGCCGACCCGCGCGCGGCGTTCCATGGGACGTGGAAGAGACGCGAACAGCCCTACCTAGCGAGATCTCACCGATTGGATCTCGACCATGTGGTACCTGTACGGCGCCGTCCTGCTGGCTGGGATCGCGAACGCCATCCAGCCAGGCCAGAACAGCACGCTGGCCAGGACTTTCTCTCAACCGCTCGTGGCTGGTCTGGTCGTTGGAATCGGTACCGCCCTGACCGTCTTGATCATCGGCCTCATATCCCGGCGCTTGGCATGGCCGACGACGCAGGAGCTGTCGCAGGTGCCGTGGTGGGCATGGGGCGGCGGCTTCATGGGTGGCGGAGTCGTGATCGCGCAACTGCTTATTGCCCGCCAAGTCGGGGCCGGGGCGTTCCTCGGGCTTCTGGTGACCGCCGGCGTGGTGACCTCCATCCTGCTCGACCATTTTGGCTTGGTCGGCTTCAAGGTGCATCCGGCCAGCTTCTGGCGGATCGTCGGCGGCCTGCTGATGGTAGCTGGTGTCGGGCTCGTTGCGCTCTTCTGAAGCTGATCCCATTCCAAGCTGCCAGCCTCTTTTCTGGTAGGATGGCGATGGCTATCAAGTGAGGAACTCGCCCGGTGTCTGAGCTCGGAATTGATGCGAGTGACGAGAGGTCCCTCTTCAAAACCGAGCGCCTGAAGGCGAAGGGCTATCTGAAGTGAACGACACCGACGCCCAGCCCGAGGAACTGAACGAAATCCTTCGGCTAGCCACGGCCTTGGCAGAGCAGTTCCTGCAGTCAAAGACCGAGGAGTCTGCCCATCCGGAAAGGCTTAAGGCGCTCATCAGCGCCGCCCAATTCCTTCACGAGCATGATGTGGCTTGGCCGCCTGCCTTGCGTGAGGCCGTGGGCAACGCCGTACAACGAATGGAAGCGGTCCGTGGACGATGAGGATCGAGAATTCGAGCATTCTCCGCTGTCGGGCTCCTTCAGTCGCGACGGTGTGATCGTCGACGTCGAGATCTACCGATATGCCAACATGCAGGATCCTTGGCAGCTAGTGGTGATCGATCTGTCGTCCGGCGGCTGCACCGCTTGGCAGCAGACCTTCGCGACTGACCGAGAGGCATACGATGCCTTCAAGGCGGTGGTCGAAGCAAACGGGATGGCAGCTTTTGCCGGCCTCGTACCGCCAGTCAGGCACTGATCTCGTTCACTCCCTCTTGGACGAAGGCCATTTGCGCTGAAAGGGCTGAGACGGCTATGCGCACTCGGGGCCTGTAGCTCAATGGTTAGAGCCGACCGCTCATAACGGTCTGGTTGCAGGTTCGAGTCCTGCCGGGCCCACCATGTCAGAGCAGCTAGCGTGATCTTCATCGAGAAGAACGGAGAGGACCGGACGCAGGCTCCGTATGGTTTGGAGCCCGATCCTGCTGGCGAATCCGGTGAAGGGATGAGCGATTACGCCCGTGTCTTGGAAGCCGTTGCCGCCCTGATCGCGGCGGACTACTCCGTCGAGCCGTTGGGAGCCACCCTTGAGTTCTGGATGGTTGACGGCGAGGTCCTCAGCGACGGCGATCTGATCGCGAAGGCGACCCGACTCGGTCGCGTCGACTTACCCAGAAGCCGAGTGGCAAAGCCATGACCAGTGCGCCAGAGCCCGACGCAGAGCGCGAGGCGACCGTCGAACGCCTGATGGAGCGGCTGAGCGGCTTCGTACAGGGAAGCGGGATCAGCGGCGTGGATGCACGCGAGATCATCGCCCGCGTGATCGCCTCCGAGCCATCTGCCGGCGACGGCGACCTGATGGCGAAGGCACGCACCTGGATGCTAATCGCGCTGGGGTAGCGCCATGCCAACAACCCCATCGCCTCGAGGCGCCCGGCCGCGTCAGGATCTCCGACCGCGCGTGCTGGCGGCGCTAACGGTCGAGCCTGCGACCGCCGTCGAGATCGCTGAGCGCGCCGGGATCCCTGGCCGGGAGCGTGGCATGCACGCTGCCCGCGCGCTGGTGCGCCTGGAGGCTGACGGCCTCGCGGTCAGAGAGCTGCGCCGGAACGTCATCCGGTGGCGCTCGGCTGCGGAACAACCTGAACGATTTACGCCTCGTTAAGCATGCCTCCCGATGGTGCGGTGACGTCGGAAGGACCTGTGATGGAACTGGGCAAGCCGCTGCGAAAGCCGAACGCCCTACTGGGTCGTGTTCTGCAGAAGGCCACCGCGCATCACGCCGCCGGACGACTTCAGGAAGCCGGTCGTCAATACAATCGCTGCCTCGGCCTTGAGCCAGGACACGGGGCCGCGCATTACAATCTTGGCCTGATCGCCACGCTGCTGCGCGACCATGCTCAGGCGGTTATCCATCATACCGAGGCACTTCGTGCCACACCTGAGCAGCCGTCGCGCTGGGTCGCGCTAGCTGGGGCGCTACTCGCCTGCGACCGGGTCAACGATGCCCGTGTCATTCTCGAACGGTTCCTCGTGCATGGCTTTTCGCGCGAGATCGTATTCGGCGAGTGCAGGCCGCTGGTGTTGATGCTCGGCGCCAATGCTCGCCTGGCCTTTGAATCCGAGCAGTTCGAAGAGGCCGAACGCCTGATCGACCTTATCATTCTACTCGACGCAGAGAATGCTGGCGCAGCGCATCTCGCTGGACTCGTCGCACTGCGCATTGGGCGCGCGCAGCACGCCGTCGACCTAATCACCATCGCGGTCTACCGCGACGGCGGGAACACCACGTTCTTCGCCGATCTCGGCAGAGCCTTCAAGGCGAGTTCCAATCTCGACGCCGCGATCGCGGCCTTCGAGAAAGCGCTTGAGCTTGACTCGACGTCGGACAACACTCGCATTGACTTAGCCGATCTCTATCAAGAGACGGGGCGCCTGCAGGATGCTGCGGCCTGCTGGCGCCAACTGATTGCCCGAATTCCCGGCTCAGCCGAACTACACAACAACCTCGGCGCGGTACTGCACAGGCTCGGGCGCACCGAAGAGGCAGTTGCAACCTTTGAGGCCGCTCTGGCGATCAATCCCGCCGCTGCATTCGCGCATGGCAACCTCGCGCACGCGGTCCTCTTTTCCGAACGTAGCTCAGCGTCTGACTTTGCGGAGATGGCCAAAGCCTTTGGCCGCCGCCATGCTGACTCATTGCGGCGCCTTCGGCCATTCGCCAACGCCCGCGGAACGGACCGACGTCTCCGCATCGGCTTCGTCTCGGCGGATTTTCGCGATCACCCAGTGGTGCGGTTCCTCGAGCCCTTCCTGCACCACGCCGATCGAGAGCGCCTCGATCTCATCGCCTATAGCAATACCAGTCGCGAAGACGCGGTGACTGACACGCTGAAGGCTCGTTTCGACTCTTGGCGTCCAATCGAGGTTCTCGACGACGAGGCCATAGCGGACCTGATCGAGGCCGATCGGATCGACATACTCGTAGACCTGGCCGGTCATAGTGGCGGCAACCGCTTGCTGGTCTTCGCGCGCAAGCCTGCGCCGGTTCAGGTGACCTGGATCGGACTGCCAGTCACTACGGGGCTGGCCGCCATAGACTACCGCCTCACTGACGCGGCCTACGACCCGATCGGCGAGACCGAACATCTGCATTCCGAGGTCCTCTGGCGGGTGTCCGGCGCCGGCACCTGCTACCAGCCGTTCTTACCTGCGCCGGACGTCGCCGAGAGGCCGCCTTCTACGATAAAGGGGCACGTCACCTTCGGCTGCTTCAATCGCTTCGAGAAGCTGACTGACGCCGTGCTTACGGCTTGGGCCGCAATTTTAGCAGCGGTGCCCGACTCCCGGCTGATGCTGATTGTCACCGACATCGGCGATCCAAGGACGCGAGGGCCAGTGGAAGCACGTCTGGCGAGCTGCGGATTGCCCGTCGACTGCATCGACTTCGCGCCTCGCAATGCAGCAAATCGCTATGAGATGCACGGCAATGTCGACATCGCGCTGGATGCATTCCCGTTCAATGGCAACGTCACCACCTTCGACACGCTCTACATGGGCGTCCCTGTAGTGACGCTCGCCGGACCCCAAACAATCTCGCGGGTGGGCGCCGCCATTCTCGGTATCCTAGGGCTCCCGGATCTCATCGCCCGCGATGTCGACAGCTATGTCGCCATCGCCTGCCGTCTCGCCGGCGATCCGGACGAACTTCTCAAATTGCGCAGCGGCCTGCGCGAGCGCTTGGTCGCCAGCCCCCACATGGATCACGCCGGCCATGCCAGGGAGGTTGGTCTGGCCCTTAGCGAGATGTGGCGGCTTTGGTGCGCCGAGACAGCGCCCAGCGAGGTAGCCTCTCCCGCCTCTCGATGACCCGCGCGCGGTCTCGAAGGGTGACCTTGTGCGTCGGCCATTCCAGGCATGCTGCATCGAACGCGCCTTGGCCATCGACAGCGGGTAGATCGTCGCGAGGTGCAGCTCGACATTGCCGCCGGTCTCTCGCCAGATCTCGACCGTGTAGGGCACACCCAGCGGCACGGGCGGGATCTGCTTGGCGGCCGGCGGCAGCGTGATCGCGGCCAGACACAGGTGCTCGTACTTCCGCGTGGGCGGCGCCCCGGGCGCGCGCTGATAGCGGCACGAGGCCGTCAGGTGCCGGAGCAGGTCGAGCGTCGAGATGTCGGCCCCGTAGCGACCGATCAGGCTGACCACGGTATAGCGGCCCGAGCGCTTGCAGGTGGCGCAGTCGACGTACACCCGACTAGGCCCTGCATCCCCCAGGTGCCCCATTCTGGTGGCCCCCCGCTCGCGAACGAAAACGGAACAAGCTCAGGCGCCCGCGCGCTTCAACCAGCCGCCGAGCCGCGCGAGATCGTAGTGGAGCAGTGTGGACGACGTTCGGAAAGCCGAGACTCGTCAGGCGATTCGGCTGACCCAAGCCGCGAACTCCCAGACCGGCGGCCCCCCAGACTTGTGCGTCTCTGACTACAAAGAATCAGAGGAAGGATGGATCAGGCCGAACGCTTCAGCTCAGCCTGATCATCGTTCGTAGCACTAGTGGCAGGTTGCTGTTGCGGTTTGAGGCTCTGCATAGTGGTGACAGAAGATGTGCGGCTGCTCGATGATGATGAGCGCCGCAGAGCGAACAACAAGGCAGCGCTTACAACACATGCTACGGCTGCCCCGACCGGTGCCACAAAAATCGAAATCGCTCCCAGCGACGGCCATATAGCCACAATCGAAAGTCCTGCGCCTACGAAGGCCGACAGAACGAGGAAGATGAGGTTCACGAGCGCACCCTTCCGCGATAGGCGGCCCGACGTGTCGCCCTCGGGTTCGAAGAACGGGGAGGTTGTATGACGATCTCAATGGCCAATATGCGGCAACTTCTGAGCGAAAACCGGTAACGGTCAGCCGGCGCGCCAAGCGTGCTCGCGGCGGCATCAGCTAGGGGAGTGACTCAGCGAGGGTACGACGGCGGCAGGCAATCTCGCAGCAGTAGAAGCGTCGGACGCGTAGGCGCAGCGTCCTGGGCTGCCCGATGCTCGGCAGATCGGCCGGACGGCGTTCATAGCGGCTGTGAACGACAGAGCTGGTCGTATCACAGGTTGGACACTGCCCGTGCACACGCCGCACTTGCGCGAAGACGACCGTCGGTCCGGATGACGCGCCCGATGGTACAGCCCGGCAGGGATGAGGACAGGATCAAACGCTTGGTGAACCACCCGGTGCCATCCTCGTCACCGCGACCGTTCCACGCAAAGTGCAGGAGAACCGCAAAGCCGAAGGAAGATCATACCGTACCGAGCCAGCCATGCACTTCGAAATCCGCGTGGCCGGCCGCCACCTCTAGACTTGGGTGCTGCTCGACGCCTCCCACATGACGGTGAACGAATCGGACTGGACCTTCCCGTCCAAGGCGCAGGCTTTAGCTGCCGCGCTGGCCTTCTCGAAGCTGATGACGGGCGCCTGGAAGACGCTGACCGCGCCGACGTCGGACGGCCTGCTATGATGTGCTGCCGCGGATCCGCGATAGCGCCGCTCAGCCTAATCCCGGCTGCGCGCCATTCCTCGGCGGCGATTAGAAGGTCGCAGTAGGCAACGGCCCGTGGTCTGACAGGCTTGATTTGATCTGGACAACAATAAAATACATGGAAAACAATAATTAACAATCATTTAAGAGTTTTTGAGCTTGATATAGATATACCTCATGACGGTGTGCAGTCGCTCCGTCGCTGGGCGTCGACTTAGCTACATTCGTCAAAATTTCCTTGAATTTAGATCGATTGAGTCCGCGCCAGGTAATGCTGGAGACCAGTGTCGATATGACGATTTCTAACGCATGTGACCGCTCTGTCTCGTTGGCCAATTGACGTTCAAGCAACTGTTCCCTCTGGCGCGCCGCAGCCAAAATAATTTCGATTTGGTTCCAGGCGTCCATATCCCTCTCGCACGATCTAAGATCACGTAGGATCGGTGATGTTCCCGAACTTTGGATTTTTCGGCGAGCTGTGACTTCAGCAAAAGCGCACATGGCAGAAACAAGGTCGGGATTGGCGGTCCAAAAATCTGAATTGATATACGAGTACGCTTGCTCCCGTAGAGCAAACAATCTGCCGCCAGTGAAACCCTCGATTCGATCGCCCCACCGAGCTATTAAGGTGCTCTCTATGCTGAGAAATTCCTCTATATCATAACCTATAGTCATATTTTCCATGAATCTATCTGCTCTTTCCGCCACTAACGTGCGCAAGAATTTAGAATCTTGCGACTGGATTGCATCTATGCCAACGAAACCATATGCATTCCAAAGGCGGATCATTTCGCATTCGATGTATTCAAAAGATCTGTTGTCGTCCGTTTGCTCGCCCGGGGAAATCGTCAAGCCGAGTAAATCGGAGGCGAACTGTTGTGACACGTCAGCAATTTGATCGTACAAGAAAATCTTAATCGCGTTCCTTCCAAAAACAGATGCCCAGTTGCTCAACAACAGATCCGGGACCAGTAGGTGCAGTCTCCCAGGAAGTGCGATCGCGTCCAGGATAAATCTAGAAAAATCCTCGACACCGCCATGTTTGACTACTTCTTGCCACCATGAGCGAAGAAGAGACAGGACATTTCTCTGGTAATAAACAATAGTGAATTCTGCGGATGGAAGAGCCGTTCGGATCTTTTGCAATGAGGCGACCGGCAGAAAGCTAAGCTCTTCACTCGAAAGAACACAGGTTTTGTCTAGGCCCGAAAGAATCTCCAGCATAACGCCAAATTTGGAATGATCAGGCTCAGACGCTGTCCGAGCAAACTCGTGCTGCCCCGTCTGATCGGCATGAGCAAAGGGGTAAATAAAACTTGCGCCACTCTGCAAAGAGCGCGCGTAGAGCATATTCTGGATCGATGTGGTTCCCGTTTTATGCGGGCCGATATGTATTATAAAATTTTGAGTCATAGTTCCATGTTGCGCGTAAGCTCCAAGTTCTTAGGCAAAATCTGATCGGAAAGCGGCTGTTCTCCTCCTGCGCTCATCTGTAAGAGCATGTCGATCAGTGGCCGTGCTGTATCGGCAATGGACTGACCCACGGTTGCGAGCGTTAAATCAGGCTTCGTCGGCTCTTCGTAGGGCGCTGTGATGCCGGTAAAATTCGGGATCGTTCCGGCGCGTGCCCGAAAATATAACCCTTTTGGATCTCGTCTCTCGCAAATTATTAGAGGCGTTTTTATAAAAACTTCAATAAATGCGACGTCTCCTGCGATAGCCCTTGCGGCTTTCCGTTCCGCCGAGAATGGGGATATAAGCGAGACAATTGTTACAAGGCCAGCCTCAGCTACCAGCTTTGCTGTTTCGGCCACACGGCGGACATTCTCAGCTCTATCGCGGTCGGTGAATCCCAAGTCACTATTCAATCCATGGCGTAGATTGTCGCCGTCCAGCACCATTGTTGCGCGTCCTGAAGCGGTCAAGGCTTGATCCACAACGTTTGCGATCGTTGATTTCCCTGCGCCTGAAAGGCCAGTAAGCCAAGCAATGACTGGTCGCTGGCCAAGAGCGTTCCATCGTTGCTCCCGTGGCTGCAGGTGCTGCCAAGTCAGGTTCCGATCCGACGTTGGGCCTCGTGATCGGTTCATGCTTCGCTCCTAAGTTGTCCCCCAGGTATGGATACACAAAAACGTGATCGGTTGTGTTGCTACAACGTCACGTTGATGCGCTTCGTAGCGGCGGAGGGTAATTACCCAGGCCTTTGATGGCAGGGGTCAGGCGCCGACGGTTTTGAGGATGAAGCCGAATGGATTGACACCGCTCAGGCGCGCGGTGTCGACAACGGTGCGGATGGCGGCCTCGCCCTCAGCTGGCCACATGTCGCGATAGCCGTTGGTCGCTTTCCGCTGGACGACAGCCGGACGCAGGAGCCGCTCGGAGCTGTTGTTAGTCGGCTCGACCTTTCCGGGATAGGCGAGGAAGACGAGGGGCTGATCGCGGGAGCGGCTGAGCTTGGCCTGCAACTCGCGGGTCAGGTCACGGACGCAACACGGGTGCAATGCGCTTCATATACGGCCTTCCGTCATTCGCATGAGGAAAGCGATAATCCTTAGCGCTAGAACGCGCTCGGATGTCTGGGTGGAGGCCTTCTCCGATGAGGCTTAATCTCGATTTTCCCGGCAGCTGGATCGTTAATCCCGGGTATGTGGCGCAGCGTATCGGCGTGAGCGCAACGACGCTGAAGCGTTCCGTCATCGAGGGAAACGCCAGGGTCTTGATCGTCCCCGGAAGCTGGGCGGACGCGAGGGGCGCGCGCGTCACTGTTCATCACTACGACGGTGGGTGGCAGGGCACGTTCGATCAGAGCGGACAGCTCGTGGCTGAGCATGTCTGGTAACTGCGGCCGCACCAACCGGAGGCACGGCGAGTTGTATCTCCTACTGGCAGGAGACGCCCATGAGCGCGCACACCTATCCGGACGTGAACACCAGTTCTGCAAGCGGAGCGGCTGCCAACAAGTTGACTCACCGACTTGGCGTAGACGTCAACAGCGGCGATCAGCTCCCAGCCCATACCTGCTCGGCATCGCGCTTTCGGGTGCAGCCGTGGCGTGCCTGCTGATCCGGCTAGTGATCGGGTGAGCGGCACAACCTGCCCATGAGGCACAACCTCGGCCAGCAAGGCGACTGGGTCGTCGATCCGTGTGAGTTGGCCCCACGCCTCGGTGTAGATGCCGATTACCTGAAGCGCATGGAGCGGCAGGGACACGTCGATGCCCGGATCAAGATCGACGATGACAGCGGCACGGGCCAGACACGTGTGACCGTCCGCCTGCTGAACCGAGGCTGGAGAGGCACCTTCCATGGAGGCGGCCCCCTCATTTACGAAGAGATGTGGTAAGGCCTCGCAGTTGCAGCCGGCCCTTCGGCACTGCATAGCTCGGCCATGACAGCTGACGTACCGCACCCCTACTCGGTGACCATCGAGCCCCTGAAAAAACCGGAGGGTCATTTCGGTTGGGCATTGCGCCGAAGTGGTAAACTAATCGAGCGCTCGGACAGGGCGTTCACCACCGAGGTTAAGGCTTTCGAGAACGCTTTGAGGGCGATTGAGATAGACACGAAGCCGAGCAGTGGCGGCCGCCGCTAGGTGAGCGGACGCGCCGGATATTCCGGACAAGCGTCTCGTTTGTCCGGCGTCCGGTCGCGGTACTCATCCTGGCAACTCGATCAGCCAGAGGTGGTTGACGCCGTTGAGAGCGACCGGGACAATCAGGCTGCGGCCGAGGCGTGCTTCGACGGCTCGCTTAAACACCTTGCTGGCGGCCTCCGTCCGCTTGGCCTCATCGTCGCCGTCGGCCAAGTAGATGACGAAGAATGCCGTCCTGGCGGCCTGCAGCGGGACGGCACGAACCTTGGAGCCCTCATTGCCGAACGGCCACGCGCAGATGCCATCGTCGGTGACGCTCGTCCGAAGTGCTTGTCGGAACACCTCTGACGATGTCGGCCAGCGCTCCTTGCTGCCCGCGACGGCTACCGCGGAGGTGCCGTCCGTCTGCCACTTCACGACACAGGTAGTGATCGGCTCGCGGTCGTAGATCTCGCCGACTGTGACGACCTCCAGATCAAAAGAGATCTCGTACCCGCAACGGGTGCCCCGCACCTTCCGGATTGCCACGCGCGTGTTGTTGATGGCGCCGCCCTTATAGCGATCGGCGAGTACGGCGAGAGCCTCATCAGCCAATCAATCGGTCGTCGCCCGTTTGTTGTGAGGAGAGAATTTTTAAGCCGCAGATTAGAAGCGGCGCAGGCCTTCCCGACTCAGACGGTGATGTCCACCACACGCTCCTGCGATGCGAGAAGTTTCGGGTCATTCTTTTGCCTTTGGATGCCTGCGTCGTCCGGCGGGGGCGCCGGCATTGAGACGGTATGCAGCCCCGCTTTGTGCTCGATCGCAGCTTCCGCCCTTGCCGACTGAATCATCTCCGTCGCCTTCACCAGTCCGATGGCATTTATAGTGGTGGTGATTGTCATGGCTCTGATCTCCTTATTGGGGATCAAAGCACGTATTCGGTATTTGAATTACTTTTCTAATGTGTTCAATTTGCCGTTCTATCAGCGGTCCATTCTAAGCAGCCCTCATCCTTCTGTCTTGTCGGGCTAGTCCTGCTTGGCACCTCCGTTGATGCCTGTGCTATGCTCACCGCTGACGGAGCCGCTGCCGTGCCCCTGCGGGTTGAGGCGAGGGCGATCCGACGTGAGATCTTCGGGCTTCGTCCCTTTGGTTTGGTCGGATATGAGGTTCCTTCTTACCGACGAACCTAAGACACGAGAAGAGTTCGCTCGTACCAGTGTGCGGGCTATGCGCCATCGGGCACGGCCAACTGCGCTGGAGCGTTCCAGATGTCTGGATGCAAGTTTTCCGAGGACGCGCGGGTTCGCCTCTCCTCAGCGGTCCGGCCGACTACGTCCGATCGCTTCCGCCAATGCAGGGAAGCCGCCGATGAGTTCGGCACCGCTGATCCAGTAGCAATGCCCGAACATGATGTTCAGCCAAGATGTAAAGCGAGCCCGTCTCGTCCAATGAATCCGCGCAGCAGCTTCGGGACCAATCTCCAGCCGGTAGTAGCTGCTCATCCAGAATTGCAGAGGCTTGATGGCGCGGATCGTCTTCCACGGGATCCAATCCGTCGAGAGGCGACGGTCATAAATCCCTTGAGGACCAATGGAGACGACCACGTCGGGCTGGAACAGCTTCAGGCCCCACACAAGTGCGCCAAGGCCGAAGATCACTACGCCAACGCGCATCTCATAATCCCGGAAGCTTCCAGGAACTATGGTATCAGTGCCGACATTAGGCTGAGTCAGAGCCAGCCAAAGGGCCACTGCGACGAACACACACGATCCCATAAAGCGCGTAAAAATGCGCGAATTGGATCGGTAGAGATCGATTGTGCTCATTGGAATACTCCCTCACTTGAGTATTCGGCCTACGCCTCGCTACGGGCTTCCGAGGTGCGGCGGAGCACTGATGCGACCGCTGCAAGCGGTGCCACTCACTCCGTCCACCAACTCAGTTGCGCAGGCTTGCATTGTGGAGGTTGACGATGACCTCAGATCCCGGCCGCACCGCCTACTACGCGCGCTTCGCATACGCCCGGCCACGCGAGTTCGACTCGTGGGACAGCCTGACACCGGAGGTGCGTGCCATCTGGGCACAGGTGGAGGTCGCGGTCCTCACCGGCGCTAGCTCTGGCATTCACCCCGGCCAAGCTCGGGAGGTCGCCGACGATCCGGATCGGCCCTCCACCATCTCAACGGCGGCCATAGTCCCGTCCGTGGTGGCTGGTGAGACCTTCGTGGTTATCCAAGACGAGCACGTGCAACTGCTTCAGCGCATTGACCGCGGCCCGTTCTTCGTGCCGCTCCTCGAGCTCGCATACGTGAAGCTCATCCCATGGAACGGTGACACGCTCATCCCGCGTCTGGTGAGCTGCGGCTGGGCTGAGATGGCGCCGCGCGAGTCGCGCGCAGTCCGAATCACCGACGCTGGCCGGCAGGCATTGGCCGATCTCGACGAAGCTAGGCTGAAGGAGCAGGGAGGGGGCAGTGCCGCGTGAGCAGTTGGCCAGCGCCGCCGACTTGGTGCGCGTATTCGGCTTCACCGAACGGCACTGAATCCGCCAGGCTGCGGCCGGGCGAAACGCTGATGCTCGACAGCCGTTCGGCGCGCAGTCATCGTAGGTGTTCGACCAACGTGCCGCGCGTCAGTGGTGGGATGCTTCGACGAGGACGGTGCCGGAATGACCGACACCTACCTCCGCGGTAAGACGTGGTGGGTCCAAGTCCACGCTAGGACACGGGAAACGAGCGCGACCACGCCGAGATAGTTGCCCCAGGAATACGCCTTGGCTGCGCCTGAATGGGGCGCCGAATGAGGCTTAGAGGTTCACCTTTCTGCCCACCTGAGATCCGGGGGACCTCCACCGAGGCTGCGTGAAAGGGCCCCGACTTGGCTCAGGCCAGCGTCGGAACCGGGCCAGTGAAGCCCGTGGCCGGCTTGTCGGCGTCGAAGTGATTGGCCAGCGCCACCACGAAGGCGAAGTTGGCGATGGCGGCGAAGGGGAGAAGGGCAAGAGCAGTGAGGAGGGTCATCGGCGGCGTCCTTTTGTGCGGTGCGTGAGAAGGTATATCGCACTGCACGCAACTTCTTGGTATGCCACATGCCTCACGCCAGATATGCGGCGCATGCATGAAGGTGTCGGGAATAAGATCGACCCTTGCAACGATCGGGCTGCAGATCCTCGGCCCACAGGCGAGCGGAGTGCGGGTCGTCGACGTGCGCGCCGCCGCCTGTTCGAGATGCCGAGTTCTCATCCTCTGCATCGGACCCCAACGCGCGGCAGTCGAGCCGCCGCACAATCGCAGCTGAGACATTCGGGCATTTCAACCGCGCTCTCCGAGAGCCAAATGTGCCGGATGGCCGACGAATGGCCGCGTTGCGGCCGCAACGCCTCGGACCCGTCGCGCCGTTCGGCGGATTGACTCTGGAGAGACGGGCGCGGGCCGATCCAGGCCGGCGCGCGGACCGCTCGCCGCAAGCCGAATGGGAGACCGTGTGGACGGATCCGGGGAAGTGGAAAAGCGCGACCTTGCAGCCCCTGGTGATCGCGCTCGTCGTCGTGGAACGCGTCTCGCGGGGTCCATCGCGGGCCACTGGATCTGGCAGACCGGCGGCCAGCAGCATACCGCCTCGCAGCAGAGCGACGGATCGGCGACGGCTCTCCCGACGTGAGCGGGTGATCCGGGCCGCAGGTACGGCGGACACCGTCGTCTTGGTCGAGGCGGAATCTTGGGCGGGTAGAGCGCCAGTATCGAGGCAGCGCTTAAAGAAAAGCTCCAGCGATGCGGGCAATCGAGACGGTCCGTGACACCCGGCCTTCAGCCGGGATCAGGTATTCGAGCGGTGCCGACGGAGATCGGCTCAGCCAAGACCTGGAGATCGGTTGATGCTCAAGTCCCTCGCCGCCGCGGCACTGTTCGCCGTCGGCATCGCCGCGCCGGCCTCGGCGCTGCCCGTCGCGGGTTCTCCGCTCCCCGCCGCGCAGGACGGGCTGATCCAGCACGTCTACGGCGGCTGCGGGCCCTATGGCCATCGCGGCCCTTATGGCGGGTGCCGCGCCGGCGGCCAGTGGGGCGGCTATGTCGGTCGGGCCTGTCCGCGCGGCTTCCACCTCGGTCGCGGCGGGCGGCGCTGCTGGCCGAACCGGTACTGGTAGCGGCGCTCCCGCTGTTCGGGGCGATCGGCTGACCGCCGTGGCGCACCGTGACGGAACGCAGGAACACCCTGGGAGCGTGCGCTCCCAGGGTGTTGCCGACCTCGCGGCCAGTTTGATCGGGCTGGGGATGCGAAGGCCAACCGGAAGGCTGCTCTTCGGCGGCGGAGGGCGATGAGGCGGACCTGCCCCCCTCGCCCGCCGCCGCGTCTCCCGGCACGGAGGCCGGGAGCGGCGCGACCCGATCTCAGTAGGAGCCGAACTTGTAGTTCAGGCCGGCGCGGACGACGGCGAACTCGGTCTTGGCGGCGGCGCCGTTGAGGTAGGCGGTGCCGTTCGGGGGCAGGAGGTTGCCGTAGAACACGCCGCCGGCGGAGTTCTTCTGGCGGTCGAGGCTGACGTAGAGGCCTTCGACCTTGAGGGTGACGGCCGAGGAGCGGAAGAAGTTCAGGAACGAGTCGGTGGGCAGGGCGTACTCGACGCCGCCGCCGGCGGCCCAGC
>NZ_JBKFBI010000141.1:0-15568 GCF_053346095.1 Methylobacterium sp. A52T
TCTCAGTCCCAGTGTGGCTGATCATCCTCTCAGACCAGCTACTGATCGTCGCCTTGGTAGGCCGTTACCCCACCAACAAGCTAATCAGACGCGGGCCGATCTTCCGGCAGTAAACCTTTCCCCAAAAGGGCGTATCCGGTATTAGCCCTAGTTTCCCAGGGTTATTCCGAACCAGAAGGCACGTTCCCACGCGTTACTCACCCGTCCGCCGCTGACCCCGAAGGGCCCGCTCGACTTGCATGTGTTAAGCCTGCCGCCAGCGTTCGCTCTGAGCCAGGATCAAACTCTCACGTTGAAGAGAAAGATCCGGCCGATCACGTGTATTCTCAGACGGAGCCTCACATCGACCAAGCATCAAACGCTTCACAGCGCCAGATACCCGTCGGTGAGCTCAGAAAGAAGAACAACAGATCGGCACAAGTCTACTCACGCCAGACCATAAGGCCCGGCCGCAAGGACAAACGCCGCCCGCGTCTCCCTTCCTCAATCCAACTTATCAAAGATCAGTAATCACTCTCGTAATTACCGAATGAGGAGAAGTCAAGTACCTCAGCTTTCGCCAGATCTACTTTTCTAAACCTCGGGAAGTCCGTCCGACCCGCCCCGTTTTTCTTCCGGACCGCGTCGGGAGGCGCCGTATAGGCTGCCCCGGACTTCCGTGTCAACCACCCTTTTCCCCGGCGACGGAACCGAACCGGCCGAACCGGATCTCGGTGCCTCCGTCGACAGAGCGCGACGCGGAACGGCCCGGAGGCCCTTCGGTGCGGCGCTGGACGATGGATGCTCCCTCGCGCACCGGGCCCGGGTCGAGCCTGCGCTCGCGCCCGACAGCGTCGCGATCCCGAAGGATCGATGCTGGCCGGTAATGCTGGAGGAAGTTCCGGCGGACGGCGTGCCGTCGTGACCGGTGAGGCGGATCTAAGGGCCCGAACCGCGTTGCGCAAGGGGCCGAGCGCGGGGCGGCCCCGACCGGGACGCACGGCTCGCTCGCCGGCTCCTCCCCTCACCGGTCGACGCGGATGCTCCGCCCGGCGCTGCGCGGGACCCGCACCGCCTGAAACCGCCGCGGCGGGCGCGCGAAGTGGCGTCATCGCCTTGATCCTGAGGGACTCGATGACACTGCTGCACGACCTCACGGGCGCGTCCCCCGGCATGACCGGGACCGCCTTGCTCCTGCGCCTGTCCGCCATCGGCGCGGTGCTGGCCGGGACCGCCGGCACCTTCGCGTATGCCGGCGGCTGGCTCTCGCCCGGCCAGCTCACGCCGGCCCGGATCATCGACCGGTTCGAGCAGGTGAACGGGCCGCATCCCGGCTTCCGGCGCAACCACGCCAAGGGGATGTGCGTGGCGGGCCGCTTCACGGGCAGCGGCGCGGGCGCGCGCCTCTCGAAGGCGGGCCTGTTCGCGGCCGGACGCGTGACGCCGGTCGAAGGGCGGGTGGCGCTGGCCGGCGGCCAGCCCTACGCGGCCGACGCCGCCGCCACCGTCCGCAGCCTCGCCCTGCGCTTCCGGCTGCCGGACGGCGCGGAGTGGCGCACCGGCATGAACAACATCCCGGTCTTTCCGGTGCGCACACCCGAGGCCTTCTACGCGCAGCTCCTCGCGACCGAGCCCGATCCGACCACCGGCAAGCCGGATCCGGAGCGCCTGAAGGCCTTCTTCGCGGACCATCCGGAGAGCGCGAAGGCCGCCGCGCTGATCAAGGCCCGGACGGTGACCGCGGGCTTCGCCGACAGCACCTACTGGAGCCTGAACGCCTTCCGGTTCGTCGCCGCGGACGGCGTCGCCCGGCCGGTGCGCTGGGCCATGGTCCCCGAGCCGGCGCCGGCGGCCGAGGCCGCGCCGGGCGACACGAACGCCCTGTTCGACGCGCTCGCCGCGCAGCTGGCCCAGGGCCCGCGGCACTGGCACCTGATCGTCACGCTCGGCCAGGCCGGCGACCCGACCGCCGACGCGACGCGGCCCTGGCCGGCCGACCGCGAGACGGTGGATGTCGGCACCCTGACGCTCACGACGGCGACGCCGGAGGCCGCCGCCACCTGCCGCGACATCAATTTCGATCCGCTGGTGCTGCCGGACGGCATCGCGCCGAGCGACGACCCGCTGCTGAGCGCCCGGTCGGCGGCCTACGCGCGATCCGCCACCCGCCGGTCCGGCGAGGCCAAGACCCCGAGCGCCGTCACCGGCGCCGCGATCCACGGAGGCGCCCTGTGACCGAGTCCGACCGCTTCGACCGGCCCGCGCGCCTGCTCCACTGGACCATGGCGGCGCTGATCCTGGCCATGCTGCTGATCGGCGTCGCCATGGTGGCGTCGCTCACCGAGTACGGCGCCCTCGTGGCCCTGCACCGGCCGCTCGGGATCCTGATCCTGGTCCTCGCCGGGCTCCGCCTCGCCTATCGCTGGCGCCACGCGCCGCCGCCCCTGCCGGCCGATCTTCCGGGCTGGCAGAAGCGCGCCGCCCACGGCTCGCACATCCTGCTCTACGGCCTCATGCTGGCCATGCCGCTCATCGGCTGGGCGATGCTGTCGGCGGCGCGCTATCCCGTCATCCTCGCCGGCTCGGTGGTCCTGCCGCCGATCCTGCCGCGGGACCCGATGCTGTACGCGGCCCTTCGGTGGCTCCACACCGCGCTGGCCTACGGGCTGTTCGGCCTGATCCTCGCGCATCTGGCGGCGGCGCTGCTGCACGCGCTGATCCGCCGGGACGGGGTCTTCGCCAGCATGGCGCCCTGGCGGTCGAGGCCGTCCGGGACGGCCGCGCCCCCGAAACGGCGCAGTCGTTCTCTTGAAAGTCTGATCCGTTCTCCATAAAGAACGCACGCCCGACCCGGTCGGACGGGGCGGGCGATCTCTGCGTGGAGGACGAGGCGATGTCAGAGGGATTAGCGGCGCGTACCGTCGCGGCGGCCAACGGCGTGGCCCAGGACGCGGCCTTCGGCGCGGTGATCGCGCCGATCCACCTGTCGACGACCTTCAAGTTCCCGGCCTTCGAGCAGCCCGGCCCCTACGATTACTCGCGCCTGGGCAACCCCACCCGGGACGCGCTGGCCGACACGATCGCCAAGCTCGAGGGCGGCGCCCGCGCCGTCCTGGTGGCGAGCGGAATGGCGGCCCTCGACCTCGCCCTGTCGAGCCTGCGGCCCGGCGATCTCCTGGTCGCGCCGCACGATTGCTACGGCGGGACCCACCGCCTGCTCAGCTTCCGCGCGGAGCGGGGCCATTACCGCGTCGCCTTCGTCGACCAGACCGACCCGAACGCGCTGGCGGCGGCCCTGGCCCAGGGTCCGAAGGTCGTGCTGATCGAGACGCCGAGCAACCCGCTGATGCGCGTGGTCGATGTCCGGCGGATCACCGCGGACGCGAAGGCGGCCGGCGCGCTGGCGGTGGTGGACAACACCTTCCTGTCGCCCGCCCTGCAGCAGCCGATCGGCCTCGGGGCGGATCTCGTCGTCCACTCCACCACCAAGTTCCTGAACGGCCATTCCGACGTGATCGGCGGGGCCGTGATCGCCGCCGACAAGGCGATGGGCGAGGATCTCGCCGCCTGGGCGAACACGATCGGCGTCACCGGCTCGCCCCTCGACGCCTACCTGACGCTCCGGGGCCTGCGCACCCTGTTCGTCCGGGTGGAGCAGCAGCAGCGCAACGCCGCGGCCCTGGCGGCCTTCCTCGACGCCCATCCGGCGGTGGCGCGGGTCCACTATCCGGGCCTGCCGACGCATCCGGGGCACGCCCTGGCCAAGGCCCAGCAGGCGGGCTTCGGGGCGATGCTGAGCTTCGAGCTGGCCGGCGGCCGCGACGCGGTGAGGACCTTCGTGGAGGCCCTGCGGGTGTTCACGCTGGCCGAGTCGCTCGGCGGCGTCGAGAGCCTGATCGCCCATCCGCCGACCATGACACACGCGGCCATGGACCCGGAGGCGCGGGCCATCGCGGGCATCACCGACGGGCTGCTGCGCCTGTCGGTCGGCCTGGAGGCGGAGACCGACCTGCTCGCCGACCTGTCGCGGGCCTTCAAGGCCCTGGACGGCTGAGCCGGCCGGTCACTCCTCCTCGACCACGCTGAACCCGGACTCGTCCTCGACCACCCGGAAACGGGCGCGCTGCACGGTCCGGGAGCGCTCGGCCGCCTCGTCGCGGCACTTGTCGAGATGGGCGGCGCGGTTGACCACCTGCAGGTTCGGCGCGCCCCAGTAGCCGAGGAGCTCCGGCCAGGGGGCGTCGCGGTGCTCGCGCCAGACCCGGTAGAGCGGCAGCAGGTGGTCGACCTCGGCGGTCCTCAGCAGGCGCTTGCCGGTGGTGGTGCAGCGGTGGCGCTGGCGGAGCTTGAGCGCCCGGACCTGGGCGTGCGGCGCGATCCAGAACTTCCACGCCGCGACACAGGCCGCGTGCCAGCCGGCATTGGTGTTGGGCGCGCCGCGGGCCCAGAGATCCCGGTGCCAGCCGAACCGGTAGACCGGCTGGCCGCAGATGCAGCAGGCACCGCGGCCGCGGGCGAAGGCCGGATCGCGGAACGGCGCGGGCGGCGTGCGGAAGCTCCCGGCCCGCCCCTCGGCGCCGATCTGCCAGGCCCAGCCCTCCGGCGTGCCGGAGCGGGCCGCCAGCGCCCGGGCGAGCCGGTCGGCCCGGAGGATGTGGTTGCGCCAGTAGCTCTCGACGGCGAGCCGCGGCGTCGGCGGGATCAGGGGCCGCGCGAGGGCGTGCTGCAGGACCGGTGCCGGGAAGATCGCCGGCAGGGCCTTCTCCAGCCGTTTCCGGGCCTGCACGTTGCGGAGGGTGCGCCAGCTCGATGTCGTCATGCCAAACCGGTGGTAACCCGGCCGGCGCGGCGCCGCGACGGCGCCGGTGCAACAGCTTGCCGGTCCCGCGCGGTCGCCGCTCAGGGTTAAGAAAATGTTTCCCGTGAAACATCGCGCTGCTCGACAGGCCCGGCGCGGCCGCGCCGGTCCGGCTCAGAGATCCACCGCCATCGACAGGAGGTAGGTGCGCGGCGCACCCTGGAAGAAGGTGCCGAACGAGGCAACCCCGGTCCAGTACCGCGTGTCGGTCACGTTGAGGACGCTGGCCCGGAAGGTCGTCGGCCGCTCGGCGACGCGCGTCGTGTAGCGCAGGCCGAGGTCGAGGCGGGCCCAGTCCGGCAGGGCCTGGGTGTTCGCGAGGTCGACGAACTGCCGCCCGGTATAGATGACCGCGCCGTTGAGCGTCAGGCCGGGCAAGCCGGGCAGGTCCCACTCGGCCCCCAGGCTCGCCTGGACCTCCGGCACGCCGATCGGCCGGTTCCCGCGATTGGCGGCGAGCGCCGTCCTGACGAGGCGTCCGTCCAGCAGGGTCACGCCGCCGACCACCCGCACCTGCGGGGTGATCTCGCCGAACAGGCTCAGCTCGAGCCCGCCGACGCGCTGCTCGGCGGTCGCCGCGAAGCGCCCCTGCGGGCCGAGTTCGCCCGCGGGCTTCGTGATTTGGAAGGCACCGAGCGTGGCGCCGAACCGGCCGAGATCGAGCTTCACGCCCGCCTCGACCTGTCGGGCCACGTAGGGCTCCAGGATCGTGCCGGAATTGGTCGCCACCGCCGGGGCCACGTCGCCGCGGCTCAGGCCCTCGATATAGTTGCCGTAGAGCGAGACCGAGTCCCAGGGCCGCACCACGAGGCCGACCATCGGGGTCGTGGCGCTCTTGTCGTAGGACGAGGCCAGCGTGCCGACATTCGACACGTAGTTGTGCGCCTCCACGCGCTGGCGGCGCACGCCCAGGGTCAGCAGGACGCGCTCGTCGAGGGCCGACAGCGTGTCGGCCACCGCGATCCCCGACAGTGTGCTGTCGGACAGGCGGGGCCGGCCGACGCCGTAGATCGGCGCGATGTACGGGACGAGGGCCGGCGCGTAGAGGTTCGACAGGTAGGCGCCCCGGCCGGGCGAGAACCGCCGTGCCGTCGCCTCGTCGTACACGGAGCCCTGCACCGTCAGGGCGTGGCGGATGACGCCGGTCTCGAACCGGGCCCGGACGCCGCCGTCGTAGGTGAGCCGGTCGACGCCCAGCGCGTAGAATTGCGGCGTGCTGGTCGTGTCGCCGCGGCCGTTGAGGATCGTCGGCGCCGACTGGAAGTAGCGCTCCACGCCGGTCTGCCCGCCGCCGACATCCGCGAACAGCGTGACCTGATCGGTCAGGTCGTACTCGGTGCGCAGCAGGCCGCCGCGATCGTCGACGTCCGAGTATTCCCAGGGCTGAGTCAGGTTCAGGCGGCCGTCGGGCGCCCGCGGCACGGGCACGCCGGCCCGCAGCAGGAACGGGCGCAGCGGCGCGTTGAAGCGGTCGGTCTGCGCCAGCAGGTAGAGCCACGCGCGGAACCGGTCACCCTGGTAGTCGAGGGCCAGGGCCCCGACGCCGGTCGTCTCGGTCTGGCGGTCGAAGGGCGTGGCGCCGCCGTGCAGGCTGCCGACGATGCGGGCACCCCATTCCCGGCCCGGCCCCCAGCGGCGGGCGACGTCGACCTGGCTGCCGCCCCAGGCGGAGGAGCCGTAATCCAGTGTGACGCGAGTCAGGTCCGCGCCGGCGCGCTTGGGGACGATGTTGACCACGCCGCCGACCGCGCCGTTCGGGGACACCCCCGTGAGGGCAGCGGACGGCCCCTTCAGGACCTCGATGCGCTCCACGTAGTCGGTGAAGATGCGGAAGCTCGGGGCGATGCCGTAGAGACCGTCGAAGGCGACCTCGCCGCTGGTGTTCTCGTTGGACGGGAAGCCCCGGATGGAGAAGGAGTCGAACGGCGCCCCCGTGGTCTGCGTGGCGCGCACCGACGGGTCGAGGACCAGGGTCTCGGACACCGTCCGCGCCTGCCGGTCCCGGATGAGCGTGTCGGTGTAGCTGGCGATGCTGAAGGGCGCCTTCTGGGTCTCGGTATCGCCCAGAAGGCCGAGGCGCCCGCCCCGCGCCACCTGACCGCCGGCATAGGCCGGGACCGGGCCGCGCGGCGCGGCCGCGCCCTCGACCGAGAGCTCGTCGAGCTGGACGTCCCGGCCGGCCCCGGCCTCCTCCGCGCGGGCGGCGTGCAGCCCGGGCCCGACGAAGCCCAGCAGGACGGCCATCGGGAGAATCGGCCGGGCCGCGCGCCGCCGGCGCCGGTTCCGCGCGGAAACGGGTACTGAGAAGTCGTGGGACCGCATTGTCGTGACGAAGGCTCCGAATCACGGAGCAAGGCAGCAAATATCTCTACATGTGTCAAAAATACATCTGGAGTAATTACAATTCTATCCGATCCAGGCGGGACGGATATTTTGGCTCGGTATTGAGCACGTTCTATACTGACCTTATTCGCCGAACGACATCTTTATCAGTGCCTCGACCATCACCGCACGGTCGAGCCGACGCTTTCGCGGAAGGCCGGGCCGGATCTCGGCGGAGGCGCGGGGCCGGGATCGTCGGGCCGGGCGGGGCGCGCGGGGCTCGACCCGGCCGCGATCGGGTGTGGATCGTGCGGGTCCGATCGGTGCGCCGCGGCGGAGACCGGGGCGCCCGGTTGCCAGGGTTGCCCACCCCGCCTAGACGGGCCCGGCGCGAAACGTGCCTGTCACCCCTCCTCTAGTGCAGAGGTTTTCCCCCGTGATCACCGGTCCGTGCCTCATCGTCCAGCCGATCCACGCGGCGGGCCTCGACCGGTTGCGCGCGGCCGGGCTGGAGCCGCGCCCGGCGAGTGGGACCGATCCCGAGACGCTAGCGCGCGAGGTCGCCGACTGCGTCGCCGTCATCACCCGCAACACCGGCTTCCCGGCCCGCGCCATCGCGGCGGCGCCGGCCCTGCGGGTGATCGGGGTCCACGGCACCGGCACCGACCACGTCGCCACCGCCGAGGCGACCGCGGCCGGGATCGCGGTGGTCAACACGCCCGGCGCCAACGCCGTCTCGGTGGCCGAGCAGACGCTGGCGCTGATCTTCGCCCTGGCCAAGGCCCTGCCGGAGGCCGACCGCTCGGTCCGGGCCGGCGACGACAGCTTCAAGTTCACCGCCCGGCTGGTCGAGCTCGCCGGCCTGACGCTGGGCCTCGTCGGCTTCGGGGCGATCGGGCAGGCGACCGCCCGGCTCGCCGCCGCCCTGGGCCTGCGGGTGCTGGCCTACGGCCCGAGCCGCCCGGACGCCGACTTCGCCAATGCCGGCGCCCTGCGGGCCGCCTCGGTCGACGCGCTCCTGGCGGAATCCGACATCGTCTCCCTGCACGTGCCGCTGACCCCGGGCACCCGCGGCCTGATCGGCCGGGACCAGCTCGCGCGGATGAAGCGGGACGCCTTCCTGATCAACACCAGCCGCGGCGGCCTGATCGACGAGGCGGCCCTGGTGGAGGCGCTGGAGGCCGGCACGATCGCGGGCGCCGGGCTCGACGTCTTCTCCCGGGAGCCGCTGCCGGTCGACCACCCGCTGGCCCGCCAGCCCCGGGCGATCCTGACGCCCCATGTCGGCGGCTCCACCGGGGCGGCCCTGATCCGCACCGCCGAGACCGCCGCGGCCCGCGTGGTCGACGCCCTCGCCGGCCGGCGGCCGGGCGGGCTGGTCAACCCGGACGTCTGGGAGCGGCGGCGCGGGGTGTGATGGTCCCCCTCTCCCGTGCGGGAGAGGGTTGGGGTGAGGGACGAGAGGCTTCGGGATCAGGCACCCGATCGACGCGATTCCAGGCGGAAGCCTCGTCCGGTGAGGTCTCACCCCTCGCCCTGTCCCTCTCCCGCACGGGAGAGGGGACCCGCGGCCGATCCTGACGGCGCGGCGGTCGTGGCCGGCCCGGTTCACGGTGTTTCGTCCGGACCGCGACCGCCCGCCGCGCGCCGTGTCATGCAATCGTCGCAGACGGGCCGGAAAGCCACCCGCTGCATCCGAGGCCAGAGAGGGCTCCATGGACTTCCACCGTCGCTTCACGGTCCTGATGTGCGCCCCGGCCTTCGACCCGGACGATCTCGAGGGCGCGCGCGTCAACCAGATCGTGGCGGCCGTGGAGCAGCGCGGCTTCGAGGTGGTGCGCGCCCGGCGCGTCGAGGACGCGGCCATCGCGGTCCAGACCGACGCCGCGGTCGGCTGCCTCGTGGTCGACTGGGGCAAGCGCGGCCTCGACGGCAAGGCCGCCGCCCTCATCGACATGATGCGCCGGCGCGGCCTGGAGATGCCGATCGTCATCATGGTCCGCCGCAAGCGGCTGGAGGACATCCCGGTCGAGCTCCTCGACTTCATCGACGGCTACATCTTCCTCGCCGAGGAGACGCCGGAATTCATCGCCCGCGGCCTCGTCAGCCGGGTCACGCAGTACGCCGAGACCCTCAAGACCCCGTTCTTCGGCGCGCTCGTCGACTACGCCGAGAAGGGCAACCAGCTCTGGACCTGCCCGGGCCACAACGGCGGCATCTTCTACAACCGGTCGCCGATCGGCCGGATCTTCGTGGAGCACCTCGGCGAGGCGATCTTCCGCGACGACCTCGACAACTCGGTCCTCGATCTCGGCGACCTGCTGACCCACGAGGGCCCGGCGCTGAAGGCCCAGAAGGAGGCCGCCAAGATCTTCGGGGCGGAGAAGACCTACTTCGTCCTCAACGGCACCTCGGCTTCCAACAAGATCGTCCTGTCCTCCCTGGTGGCGGAGGACGACCTCGTCCTGTTCGACCGCAACAACCACAAGGCGGCCCACCACGGCGCCCTGTTCCTGGGCGGCGGCATCCCGATCTTCCTGGAGACGGACCGCAACGCCTACGGCCTGATCGGGCCGATCTTCCACGAGGCCCTGGACGAGACCCGGATCCGGGAGAAGATCCGCCGCAACCCGCTGGTGACCGACCCCGAGGCGTGGCGCCGGGAGCGGCCGTTCCGCGTCGCGGTGATCGAGCAGTGCACCTACGACGGCACGATCTACGACGCCCAGGAGATCCTGGAGAAGATCGGCCACCTCTGCGACTACATCCTGTTCGACGAGGCCTGGGCGGGCTTCATGAAGTTCCACCCGCTCTACGCGCGCCGCTTCGCCATGGGGCTGACCGGCCTCGACGAGACCTCGCCCGGCATCGTCGCCACGCAGTCGACCCACAAGCAGCTCGCGAGCTTCTCCCAGGCCTCGCAGATCCACACCCGCGACGGCCACATCCGCGGCCAGACCCGGCGGGTCGAGCACAAGCGGCTCAACGAGAGCTTCCTCGTCCACGCCTCGACCTCGCCCTTCTACCCGCTCTTCGCCTCCCTCGACGTCGGCGCCCAGATGATGAAGGGGCGCTCGGGCATGATCCTGTGGGACGACACGATCCGGCTCGGGATCGAGTGGCGCAAGAAGGTCCGGGCGATCCGGCGCGAGTTCGAGGAGAACGAGCGCGATCCCGCGCGGCGCTGGTTCTTCGACCCCTTCGTGCCGGACGTGACGGTGAACGCCGACGGCGCCGAGGTGCCGTGGGAGAGCGTGCCGACCGACGAGCTCGCCGCCACGCCGCGCCACTGGGAGCTGAAGCCGGGCGCGCGCTGGCACGGCTTCACCCACGTGGCGCCGGGCTACGCGATCACCGACCCGAACAAGCTCACCGTGCTGACCCCCGGCTTCGACCGGCACACGGGGGCCTACGCCCAGCACGGCGTGCCGGCGCCGATCGTGGCGCAATACCTGCGTGAGAACCGGATCGTCGCCGAGAAGAACGACCTGAACTCGCTGCTCTTCCTGCTGACCCCGGGGGTGGAATCCTCCAAGGCCGGCACGCTGATCTCGGGCCTCGTCGCCTTCAAGCGGCTCCACGACGACAACGTCCCGCTGGAGGAGGCCATGCCGGAATTCGTCAACCGCCGGCCGAACCGCTACCGGGGCGTGCGCCTGCGCGACCTCTGCGGCGAGTTCCACGCCTTCCACCGGGAGGCCGGCACCTCGACGCTGCAGCGGCGGCAATTCGCCCCCGAGCACCTGCCCGAGATGGTGATGCCGCCCAAGCGCGCCGCCCAGCTGCTGACCCGCAACAAGGTCGACTACGTGCCGATCGCCGAGGCCGAGGGGCGGATCGCTACCACGCTGATGCTGGTCTACCCGCCGGGCATCGGCACGGTGCTGCCGGGCGAGCGCCTGGACGACCGGGCCAAGCCCATGCTCGACTATTTCAAGATGTTCGAGGCGTCCGCCAACCTGTTCCCGGGCTTCGAGGCCGAGATCCAGGGCGTCTACCGCGAGGTCGACCCGGACGGGCGGATCCGCTTCCACACCTACGTGGCGCGGGAGGGGGCCTGATGGAGATCGAGGTCGAGACGCCCGGCCCGGTCCCGGCCCGGTCCTGCCCCGACATCGTCATCCGCCCGTCCTCGGACGCCGATGTCGAGGCCATGGTGGCGATCTACGAGCACCACATCAGCCGGGGCGTCGGCGATGTCGGCGTCGCCGAGGAGGACCGGCTGCTCCCCGACGACCTGAAGCGGCGGCGCAAGACGATGCGCAAGAAGCGCCTGCCGCACCTCGTGGCGGACCGCGACGGCGCGGTGGCGGGCTACGCCTACGCGGTGCCGTTCCGGAAGCGGCCCGCCTACCGCTACACCCTCAAGCACTCGATCTACGTGCATCCCGACCACCTGCACGCGGGGATCGGCCGGCGGCTGCTGCCGGCCCTGATCGAGGCCTGCGCGGCGGGCGGCTACCGCCAGATGATCGGCTACATCGACGCCGAGAACGCGGCCTCCCTGCGCCTCCACGAGGCCTGCGGGTTCGAGCGGGTCGGCTACCTGCGGGCGGTGGGCTTCAAGTACGGCCACTGGTCGGACAGCGTCATGGTCCAGCGGGCGCTGGGGACCGGGTCGGAGGACCGGCCGGGGTAGCGGGCCGTTGTGCCGCTCACGCGGCTTGTCTTCGTGCTGGATCCCGGATCACCTTCCACTGCGTTCCAGGTGTCCGGGAAAGGGGCAGTGCGAACTGAAGCGCGACGCCCTTTCCCGGGCGCATGCAGCGCCAGCGGAATGCGACCCGGGATCCAGCACAGCATTGGCCGTGAAGCGGCTCCGCACCCCTGTCCGAGAGCGTTCAATGGCCGGAGGCCGGCCGCGCTGCCGCGACGATGTCGACCTCGACGCCGACCTCGAGCGCCACCCACTGGCCCGAGGCCCAGGCCCCCTGCCCGACGCCGAACTCGGTGCGGACCAGGCCGACGCGCCCCGCGGCGTGCGCCGCGCCGCCCTCGAGGGTCAGGTGGAACGGCAGCGTCACGGGCCGGCTCGTGCCGCGGATCGTCAGCGTGCCGACCGCCGCGTAGTCGCCCTGCCCCTTGTCGACGAAGCGGGTCGCCTCGAAGCGCGCCTCGCTTCCCGCCTTGACGTCGAACCAGTCCTTCTGCGGCAGGGCCTCGTCGCGCTGGACGTCCCCGGTCCGCGCGCTGGCGAGGTCGACCAGCACGAGCGCGTGCCCCGCCTCGGGCTTGGCGGGGTCGAAATCGATGTCGGCCTTGAACCGCTCGAACCGTCCCGTGAAGGGCACGCCGACCTGCACGCCGGAGAACCGGATCGCGCTCCTGGCCGGGTCCACCGCCCACTCGGCGGCGGCGGCCGGCAGGGTGACGGCCTGGAGCGCCGCCAGCAGGCAGAGGTGACGCGCGTTCATCGGGTCGGCTCCACGTTGGGGGCAGTCGACGCCCGGCGCCCCGGCAGCATGCGGCGCAGCACGTCGTCGCGCAGGAGGAGGTGGTGGCGCAGGGCCGCCGCCACGTGGATTGCGAGCAAAGCCGCCAGGAACCACGCCCCCAGGGCGTGGACCCGCTTCAGGACGGACTCGGCGGCGCCCGGGTCGGGGACGAGGGCCGCCAGCGGCAGGTGCGGCCAGGGCACGATCCCGTACAGCACCGTCGGGATGTTGAACGGCGACAGCGAGACCACGGCCCAGCCGGTCAGGGGCAGCCCGACGAGCAGCAGGTACAGCAGGTGATGGGCCGCCGCGGCCGCCCGGCGCTCCCGCGCCGGCATCCCGGCCGGGTGCGGCGGCGGCCGGTGGGTCAGGCGCCAGAGGACCCGCAGGGCCGTCAGCGCCAGCACGGTGATCCCGACCGACTTGTGCCACTGGTAGAGCTGGAACTGGCGCAGGGGTGCCAGGGCCGCGTGCGTCATGGTCAGGCCGAGGCCGATCAGGACGAGCACGCCCAGCGCGCTCGCCCAGTGCAGCAGGATCGCCACGGCGGAGTACCGCCGCGCGGAAACCCCTCGCGCCATGGCGGATCCTCCCGGGTCAGTCCTGCTTCTCGAAGGCGCCCGCGATGGTGAGGTGCAACTCGTCGCCGATCAGCGGCACGTAGGTCTTCACCCCGAACTCGGAGCGCTTGAGCGTGCCGGTGGCCTCGAAGCCGACCGTGTACTTCTTGCTCAGCGGGTTCACGCCGGCGCCGACCAGGGTGACGTCGAGCGTCACCGGCTTGGTCACGCCGTGGAGCGTCAGGTCGCCCGTCACTTTCGCGTGGTCCTTGCCGGCCGGCACGACCTTGGTGGACACGAAGGTCATGTCGGGGAACTTGGCGGCGTCGAGCCACTGGTCGCCCTTGAGCTCGTCGGTGAGCTTGGCGCTGGTGGTCGTCACCGAGGCGACCGGGATCTTCACCGAGAGCTTGGCGGCGGCCGGGTTCTTCGGCTGCAGCTCCAGCGTGCCGGACACGTCCGAGAAGCCGCCGGCGTAGTTCGAGAAGCCCATGTGGGAGACGCGCCAGCCGACCTGGGTGTGGCCGGGATCGACCGCGTAGGTGCCGGCCTGGATCTGCGCCGGGTCGCGGGTCGGCGGGGTCTGGGCCAGCGCGGGGGTGGCGACCGGGGCGGCGACCAGCAGGGCCAGCAGGCCGGAGGCGAGAATCGACTTCAAGGGTGTCTCCTGCAGAGCAGACGGCCGAGCGCGATTCGCTGCGCCGCAGCCGCCGTGTAGACCCGTTCACGGCACCGGTTGAGCCTGCTATCCGGAACCGCATGGTTGCGAGAACGGAAACCTTCCGGGGCGGGCTCGACGACGTGCGGGCCTTCTGCGCCGTCGTGGATCTCGGCACGGTGACGGCCGCGGCCGCGACGCTGCAGGAGACCAAGGGCAGCGTCAGCCGTCGGATCTCCCGCCTGGAGCGGGCTCTGGGCGTCCGGCTGATGGCCCGGACCTCCCGGGCGGTCTCGCCGACCGCCGAGGGCCTCGCCTTCTACGCCAAGGCCCAGGAGAGCCTGACGCTCCTCGACGAGGCGACCGAGACCGCCCGCGACGCCCGCACGGTGCCGGCCGGGCACCTGCGGATCACGACCTCGATCGATTTCGGGATCGAGGTGATGCCGGAGATCGTCGCGAGCTTCCGGGCGGCCTACCCGCAGATCACCGTGGAGATGCTCAACACCGACGCGCGCCTCGACCTCGCGGCCAATCGGATCGACCTCGCCCTGCGGCTGGGCGGCGCGGAGGAGACCGGCTACCGCGCGATGGTCCTCGCGACCCTGGCGCTCGCCCTCTACGCCGCCCCCGCCTACCTGGAGCGCCGCCCGGCCCCGACCGACCTCGCGGGCCTGCGCGACCACGACCTGATCCTCGCCCGGGAACGGATCGGCACGGCCGGGCTCACCCTCTCCGACGGGCAGGGCCGCACGGAGCCGCTGTCGCTGAGCCCGGCGATCCGGGTCAGCGACTTCGCGACCGCGCTCCGCCTCACCCTCGCGGGCGCCGGGATCGGCCACCTCCCGAGCCTCGTGGCCGCCCGGGCCGTGGAGGCCGGGCAGATCGTGCGCGTGCTCGGCCCCTGGGCGACCCGCAGCAGCACCTTGCGCGCCGTCACCCTGGCCGGGCGCGAGCTGCCGGCCCGCGTCCAGGTCTTCCGCGAGCACGTCCGGACGGTCCTGGCCTCGCGCGGGTGTCCCCGCGACAGCGCGAAATCAGAAGGTGAATACAGATAAACAGATTTGCTTGTCTGTATATGCGCTCTAAAGCGGTCCAGTTCGATAAATTTTTACCGGATATCGTAGCGCCCGGTTGAGAGGCCGCGCGCATGCTGCGACGCGGCGGCAAGCTCGGCCGCACGGCCAGGGCCCCGAGGGTCCGGCCCGCAGCGCGTCACGTCTGGATCTCGGTCATGTCCCTCCGCAGCCGGTGCCTGCGCGCCCTCGTGTTCGCCGGGATCCTGGCGCTGATCGGGACGGGCATCGGCCTCGGGACGGCCCGGGCCTCGCTGCCGGCCACGACCCGGATCGTGCTGCAGAAGGCGGGCCGGTACATGCCGACCGACCTGTACCTGCGCCGCGGCGACACCATCGCCCTGCGCAACGGCGACGCGCGCCTGACCCACCACGCCTTCATCGAGGCGGACCGGTTCTCGTTCGATGCCGGCACTCAGGAGCCCGGCGCCGAGACGCGGTTGACCCTGGCCGAGCCGGGCGATTTCGTCATCCAGTGCGGCATTCATCCGAAGATGAAGCTCACCCTCCACGTCGAGTAGGGGTCCGGGAGCCCCTCAGCCGTCGCGGCCGAATCCGAGACCGCGGATGATGTCGCCGATGGGATCGATCTTCTGCGACGGGGCGGCCGCCGGCGCGGGCCGCGGCGCCGCGGCGGTGACGGTCGGCCGGTCGGATTCGGCGGTGCGGACGAGGGCGGC
>NZ_JBKFBI010000142.1:0-15530 GCF_053346095.1 Methylobacterium sp. A52T
GACGCCGACGGGCCGCTCTCTCCGAGAGCGGACCGTCGGCGTTTCGCTGTTGGCCAGCCCGCTACGGCCGCCTTACCGCGAAGTCATCTTCCCGCGATCGTCCCGTAACCGCGCCCGCGCCATCATCCTCGGACCGCGCGTGGCCCATCGCCCACGCGGACGAAGCCGGTGACGGATCTCGCGCCCTCCGAGTCCTCCGCGCGCCGCTTCGGGACGGGTCGAGGTCCGCGGCCTCGGCCCGTCCATCCCGACGGGGGAGGGGAGCGGCTTGACCATGTTGATGGAGATACGTTCCCCCGACCCGCGCGGCGCGCTATGGAACGGGGCCATGCGACTGCTGATCATCGAGGACGACCGCGAGGCGGCGGCCTATCTCGTCAAGGCGTTCCGCGAGACCGGACACGTCGCCGACAGCGCGCATGACGGCCTCGACGGGTACGCGCTCGCCCGCGAGGGCGACTACGACGTGCTGATCGTCGACCGGATGCTGCCGAAGCTCGACGGGCTGTCGCTGATCCGGTCGCTGCGCGAGCAGAACGTCGCGACCCCGACCCTGATCCTGTCGGCGCTGGGTCAGGTCGACGACCGCGTGAAGGGCCTGCGCGCCGGCGGCGACGACTACCTGCCGAAGCCCTACGCGTTCTCCGAGCTCCTGGCGCGCACCGAGGCGCTGGCCCGGCGGCAGGTCGGATCCGGCGCCGCGGAGGAGACGCGCTACCGGATCGGTGACTTGGAGCTCGACCGGCTCTCGCACCGGGTGACCCGGGCCGGCCGCGAGATCCCGCTGCAGCCGCGCGAGTTCCGCCTCCTCGAGTACCTGATGCGGCACGCCGGACAGGTCGTGACGCGCACCATGCTGCTCGAGCATGTCTGGGACTACCACTTCGATCCGCAGACCAACGTCATCGACGTTCACGTCTCGCGCCTGCGCAGCAAGCTCGACAAGGGCTTCGCGTCGCCGATCATCCACACGGTCCGGGGCGCCGGCTACGTGCTGCGCTACGACGAGGGCGCGGCCGGGTGAGCGAGGTTTGGACCGACGCGCCGATCGCCCGCGAGACCGCGGCGGCGCGTTTCCAGAAACTGTTCCGCACCACCGCGTTCAAGCTGTCGCTGGCCTACCTCGCGATCTTCGCCCTCTGCGCGTTCCTGGCGCTCGGCTACGTCGCGTGGAACGCCCGCGCGGTGCTCGACGACCAGATCGTCTCCACGATCGACGCCGAGATCAACGGGCTGTCGGAACAGTACAATGCCGGCGGCCTGCGGCGGTTGATCACCGTGGTGGAGCGGCGCTCCCGCGAGCCCGGCGCCTCGCTCTACCTCGTGACCACGGCCGGCGGCGACCATGTCGTCGGCAATGTCGGCTACGTGCCCGCCGCCGTGCTGGCGACGCCGGGCCAGAGCGAGACGCGCTACGGCCGCAACGACGCGGATGCCGAGGCGCACCGGGCGATCGTGCGGGTCTTCACTCTTCCGGGCGGGTTCCGCCTGCTCGTCGGGCGCGACACCGAGGAGCGCGACCGGCTGCGGGCGGTGATCGGGCGCGCCTTCATCACCTCGCTCGCCGCCGTCGTGATCCTCGGGGTGATCGGGGGCTGGCTGGCGGCGAGCCGAGTGCTGCGCCGCGTCGATGCCATGACCCAGACCACCCGCGCGATCATGGCCGGCGATCTCGACGACCGGCTCCACGTGGCCGGGAACGGCGACGAACTCGACCGTCTCGCATCGAGCCTCAACCAGATGCTGGAGCGCATCGGCGAGCTGATGCGCGGCATGCGCGAAGTCTCCGACAACATCGCCCACGACCTCAAGACACCGCTGACCCGCCTGCGCAACCGTGCCGACGAGGCCCTGCGCCGCGCCTCCACGCCGGAGGAGCTGCGCGCGGCGCTGGAAGCCGTAATCGAGGAGGGCGACGGGCTGATCCGGGTGTTCAACGCCCTCCTGATGATCGCGCGGCTCGAGGCCGGGTCTGCCCGGGAGATCCTCGTGCCGCTGGATCTGGGCCAGACGGTCCGGAGCGTCGGCGAATTGTACGAGGCGCTCGCCGAGGATCAGGGGCTGACGCTCGCCGTGCACGCGCAGGACGCGCTCACCATCGCGGGCAACCGCGAGCTGATCGGTCAGGCCCTCGCCAATCTCATCGACAACGCCCTGAAATACGGGGCCGAGTCCGAAGGTGCGGAGACCAGCGTGACGCTCGAGGCGTGGCGCGACGGGGAGTCGATCCGCCTCGCCGTCTCCGATCACGGCCCGGGCATTCCCGAGGCGGAGCGGGCCCGCGTGCTCGACCGGTTCGTGCGCCTCGAGGACGCCCGTTCGCGGCCCGGCTTCGGGCTGGGCCTCAGCCTCGTCAACGCCGTCGTGCGCCTGCACCACGGGAGCCTGCGGCTCGCCGATAACGCGCCCGGCCTGCGGGTCGAGATCGCGTTCCCGGCCACGCCGCGCCCGCAGCCGGCAGCCGGTGACATCGTGCCCGCACCGCCTCCGAGCGACCCTGTGCCGGCATCCCCTTCCCGCGCTACTTAGGTCGCGACCTGTCCCACCGCGAGCGCGCCGTCCCCGACCCTTCGGCCGGGCGCCCGCGTCCCAGGAGGCTCCATGACTCTCAAGACCAAGACCGCCCTCGTCACCGGCTCGACCAGCGGCATCGGGCTCGCCATCGCGCGCGCCTTCGCGGCGGATGGGGCCAACGTCGTCCTCAACGGGTTCGGGGACGCGACCGCCATCGAGGAGACGCGGGCCGGGATCGAGAGCGCCTACGGGGTCAAGGCCCGCTACTCGGCCGCCGACATGAGCAAGCCCGACGCGATCGCCGCCATGGTACGCGAGGCGGAGGAGACCTTCGGGGCCGTCGACGTGCTGGTCAACAATGCCGGGATCCAGTTCGTCTCGCCGATCGAGGAGTTCCCGGCCGAGAAGTGGGAGCAGATCATCGCGATCAACCTGTCCTCGGCCTTTCACACGATGCACGCGGCGATCCCCGGGATGAAGGCCCGGGGCTGGGGCCGGATCATCAACACGGCCTCGGCCCACTCGTTGGTGGCCTCGCCGTTCAAGTCGGCCTACGTGGCGGCCAAGCACGGGATCGCGGGCCTGAGCAAGACGGCGGCTCTGGAGCTCGCGCCCCACAAGATCACGGTGAACTGCATCTCGCCGGGCTATGTCTGGACACCGCTCGTGGAGGCGCAGATCCCCGACACGATGAAGGCCCGCGGCCTCACCAAGGAGCAGGTGATCGAGGACGTGATGCTGAAGGCGCAGCCGACCAAGGAGTTCGTGACCGTCGACCAGGTGGCCGCGCTGGCGGTGTTCCTGTGCTCCGACGCGGCGAGCCAGATCACCGGCGCCAACATCAGCATGGACGGGGGCTGGACCGCGCAGTAGCGCGACCGGCCTCGACCGGTGCGCCTCGTCCAAGGGCCGGCCCCGCCCGAGCCCGGGCGGGGCCGCTCCCGGTCAGCGGCGGCCGTGGACCAGCAGGGCGAGGCCGTAGCCCACCGCGCCCGCGATCAGCAGCGCGACCAGGGGATTCTCCTCCACCCGAGCGCCGACGGCGCTGCGCCCGTCGCGCAGGTACGAGCCGCCCCGCTGGTAGACGTCCTCCGCGACGTCGCCGGCGCGCTCGTAGGCGTCGCTCGCGTAGTCACCGGCCCGGTCGGCGATGTCCCGGGCCTTGTCCTTCACCTGGCCGTAGACGTTCTGCGCCTGGCCCTGGGCCTCGCGGAAACGTCCCTCGACCGAGTCGCGGTTGGAGCCCGCGAAGTCGCCGGCCGCGCCCTGAACCTTGCCGACAGCCTCCTTGGCGCCGCCGACGATCCGATCCGTATCCACCATGGCACTCTCCTGGACGTGAGCGCGGCGTCGCGACACCGGCGCCGCTCGTTACGCCGTCGTCCACCGAACGCGCGAGATGGCGTTTGTGCCCCCGACCGCCACGAAATTGTGCGCCTCGACCCGCGTTCGCGGCGGCGGAGCGGGTCAGAGCCCGATCAGCTCGGCGATGGCCGCCGCGCCGGCGGCCGGAGAGGTCTCGCCCCGGGCGACGCCGGCCTCCGCCTCGGCCGTGCGGCGACGGACCTCCGGGGACCCGACGAGGCGCTGGTGCAGGCGCTCGTCGACCAGTGCCCACATCCACTTCACGTCCTGGGCCCGGCGCTTCGCCTGGATCTCGCCGGTCGCCGTGAGCTTCTCCCGGTGATCGACGATCTTCGCCCACATCGCGTCGAGACGCAGGTTGTGGAAGCCCGAGATCGTGACCACCGGCGGCGTCCAGGTGGCGGAGGCCGGGGTCAGGATGTGCAGCGCCGCGCGGTATTCCGAGGCCGCCGCGTTGGCGCGCTGCTCGGCCTCTCCCGCATCGGCCTTGTTGACCGCGATCATGTCGGCGAGCTCGAGGATGCCCTTCTTGATGCCCTGCAGCTCGTCGCCCGCCCCGGGCAGCATCAGCACGAGGAAGAAGTCGGTCAGGTCGGCCACCGCCGTCTCCGACTGGCCGACGCCGACCGTCTCGACGAGGATCACGTCGAAGCCCGCGGCCTCGCAGAGCAGCATCGTCTCGCGGGTCTTGGCCGCGACGCCGCCGAGCGTGCCCGAGGAGGGAGAGGGGCGGATGAAGGCCTTGGGGTCGTGCGACAGCCGCGCCATCCGGGTCTTGTCGCCCAGGATCGAGCCGCCGGTCCTGGAGGAGGACGGGTCGACCGCGAGCACCGCCACCTTGTGACCGGCATCCGTCAGGTTCGAGCCGAGGGCGTCGATGGTGGTCGACTTGCCGACGCCGGGGACGCCGGTGATGCCGACGCGGATCGCCCGGCCGGTCTCGGGCAGGACCGAGTCGATCAGGTTCGCCGCCAGCGCCCGGTGATCGGCGCGCTTGGACTCCGCCAGCGTGATGGCCCGGGCCAGAGCGGCGCGGTCGCCGCGCAGCAGGCGCTCGCGGAGACTCTCGATGTCGATGGACGGCGTCATGCTCCCTTCATGGCCGCGGCGACGGCCGCCGTCGAGGGGGAGAGCATCGGGGTCGGGGGATCGCCGGCCTGTGTCCCGCCCACCACAAGCCCGGCCGTGCCCGCTATTCACGCCGCGTCGCGGCGGTCGTGCCCCGCGATGGTCACGATCCTGGGCAACGGAAGGCGTCCCGCCCGAGCGTAACCGGATCATGTCGAGCCACATCGTCTCACGCCGCATCCTTCTTCGCTTCGGAGCGCTCGCGGGCGCCGCAGGTCTCGCCCCGTCGCTCGGCGCCTGCGTCACCGACGACCTCGGGTCCGGGGCGGCGCTGCCCGAGAAGCAGTCGGCCCTCGACGTCATGCCGGTGCTGCTGGTCGCCACGACCCGCAAGCCCGTGGGCAACCCGCCCCGGCCGCCGTATTTCAGCAGCGACCGCGGCCGCGGCCTGAGCTTCGCCGAGGTGCGCCTGTCGCCGCCCGACCGCTCGCTGCTCGGCAAGGTCTCGTCCGTCATCACCGGCGACTGGACCATCGGCGCGGTTCCGAAATCCGAATCCGGACCGGGCGCCGCCGAGGCCTTCGCCCAGGCGGCCCTCGGACGCGACGTGCTGATCTACGTCCACGGCTACCGCGAATCGTTCGAATCGGCCGCGGTCAGCGCCGCCCGGCTCTCGGACGGGATCCGGTTCCGCGGCGTCTCCGGCCTGTTCACGTGGCCGTCGGCGGCCGCGACCCTCGATTACAATTACGATCGCGAGAGCGCCCTCTGGTCGCGCGACGCCTTCGAGGACCTGCTGAAGGCGCTCGCCGCCTCGCCGAGCGGCGGCCGCATCAACATCGTCGCGCACTCGATGGGCACGCTCCTCACCCTCGAGACCCTGCGGATGCTCCGCGCCGAGGCGGGCGAGGCGGCGATGTCGCGGATCGGCGCCGTGGTGCTGGCCGCCCCCGACATCGACTTCGACCTGTTCTCCAACGGCGTCGCCCGCATGGGACCCGACGTCTCGAAGATCACGGTGATCTCCTCGACCAACGACCGGGCGCTCGAGCTCTCCGCCGCGCTGGCGGGGGGCGTGCGCGCCGGCGCGGCCGATCGCGCCAAGCTCGAGGCGCTCGGCGTGCGCGTCGCCGACGCCTCCGATTACGGCGGCGGCCTGATCAACCACGACCTGTTCCTCTCGAATCCGGACGTCCAGGGCGTGGTCAAGCGCGCCATCGCCCGCGGCGCCGGCGTCTGACGCTCACCCAGTCCGGGTCGCCATGCTCTGCGGCGGCAGGGGCTCCTCCGGCAGGACCGGCGCTTCGCCGGAAGCGTCCAGGTGGTCGATCCGGTCGGCCCAGACCCGGAAGCCCACCAGGGGATTCGGTCCGAACGTGTGGGTCAGCGGCACGTCCGCGGCGTCCCGGCCGTACGCGACCATGACCCGGCCGATCCGCGGGCTGTTGTTGCGCGGGTCGAACACGTGCCAGGCGCCGCCCAGATAGACCTCCATCCAGGCCGCGAAGTCGCCCGCCGGGTGCGGCTCGGGCTCGCCGATGAAGCTGATGTAGCCGGTGCAGTACCGGGTCGGGATGTTGAGGGCGCGGCAGAACGCGACGGCCAGGTGGGTGAAGTCCCGGCAGACGCCGCGCCCGCCCGCGTAGGCGTCCGCGGCCGTGCGGTCGCGATGGGCGAACTCGTAGCCGAACGCGATGTGGGCGTGGACGAAGTCGCAGACCGCCTGCACCCGGGCCCAGCCGGGCTCGGTATGGCCGAAGAGACGCCACGCCGCGTCGGCCAGCAGGTCGGACTCGCAGTAGCGGCTGGGGAGCAGGAACACGATCGTCTCGGCCGGCAGCGCCTCGATCGCGTGCTGCGCGGCCTCCGGGTGCGCTGGATCGGGCATCCCGCCGTCGCGGATCACCGCGTCGGTCCCGATAGTGAAGTTGCCGGCGGGCGCGGTCAGCCGGCCGCACAGGTTGCCGAAACCGTCGCGGTAGATCGCCACCGGGACGGGCGGATCGGTGCGGAGCGTGTCTGGCGCCTCCAGGGCGGCCGCCCCGGAGGGATGCACGTTGAGCATCACCACCATGGGCACGGGATAGGGGAAGGCGTAGCGCATCTCGCAGCCGAGCCTGATCCGCATGCGCGGGTGATCCTTCGTGTTCGAGACTGTGCCCGCCCCGATGGGCGCAGGATCCGTGCCGCGCCGAATCGTGCGGGTCGGGCCGCGACGGGCTTGGCGGCCGTCCGCTTCACCCCTACAGCATCCCCGCGCGACGCTCGCGGCCGCCGGACCAAACCCTGGCGTTTCTTCCCGGGGCAGCGCGTCGCACCCGTGCGCCAACCCGCTGACCGGGCGCGCCTGAGGACGGTTACGAGAGGGATGCCGGCCATGTTCACGCTCGAGATCGACGGCACCGCCGTTGCGGTGATCAACAGCGACGAGGCGTCCGCCAAGGACCTCTTCACCTGTGACGGCTTCAAGGAAGACATCCGGACCATGACGACCGGCGGGAAGCCGGTCTGGAACGGCACGTCGGCGCTCACGGTCCGGGCCGCCACCGAGGACGAGGTCGAGATCTTCGAGGACGCCCTCGCCGAGGACGACGGCGAAGGCGATTTCGTCGAGGATCCGCGCCACACCGGCTCCGATTCGGACGACGAGGACGAGGCCGACATCGTCTTCCTCGTGGATATCGACGAGGACGAGGACGAGGACGAGGCCGACGCCTGAGCGCGGCTGAACCCGGGCGCCTCCCGGGCGGTTTCCGATCCGATCTGGATCGGAAACCGGGAGGACGGCATGGCTGACAGCAGACGGATCGTCGACGCGCTCGTGCGGTCGAGGCGCGGCGGGCTCGCCGCCGGGGCCGCCCTCGGCGGACTGGCGCTGATCGGCGGCCTCGCCTACCGGGCGCTGCGCGGTGCGCCGCCGCCCGAGGCCGGGGGCCCGGACTTCACGAAGGTCGACGAGGACGAGGCCCGGCTGATGCTGCGGGCCATGGTGGCGGCCACGACGGCCGACGGGATGGTCGACGCCGCGGAGCGCCAGCGCCTCGACGCCGCCGTGGCGGAGGCGGGCCTCGATCCCGACGGACGTGCCTGGCTCGAGCGCGAGCTCGCGGACCCGGCTGACGTCGACGCGATCGCCGACCGGGTCGCGGATCCCGACGCGGCGGCGCGGATCTTCGCGGCAGCGCGACTCGCCATCGAGCCCGACACGCTCCAGGAGCGCCAGTTCCTGAAGATGCTGGCCGAGGCCCTCGACTTGCCCGCGGAGGCGGTCGAGCGTGTCGAGCGCGACATCGGAGCCTGACTGGCAACCTGCCCGAAGGGCGGATCTCCCACGGCGGCCGAGCTTCGTGCTAGGCTCCCGCGCGACGACGGGTCCGGAGGACGGCCCGCGCGCGGGAGGACGGGACATTTCATGGCAGGACTGTCAGTGCCCGCGCCCGGGCGCGCCCGCCGGCGGGCCTGCGCGCTGGTCGCAGCCATGCTGATCGCCGGCGGCTCCGCGCGCGCGGCCGATCCGGCCGCCGGCCCCCTGACGATCGCCGAGCAGGGCAGCTTCTTCGTCGGCGGCCGCGACGTCCAGTCCGACACGCTCTCGACGCTGCCGGCCTACGCGCCGTCGGGCACGATCAGCGTCGACCAGATCTACGTCCGCTATCAGGTCCCGGTGAATGCCGGACGGCCGCCGCTGGTCCTGATCCACGGCTGCTGCCTCACCGGCAAGACCTGGGAGACGACGCCCGACGGGCGCATGGGCTGGGACGAGTATCTCGTCCGGCGCGGCTTCCCGACCTACGTGATCGACCAGGCCTGGCGCGGCCGCTCGGCGGCGAGCCCGGCCCAGATCAACGCCGTGAAGACGGGGCAGGCCGACCCCAAGACGCTGCCGCCCGTGTTCTCGGCCGGGCGCGAGCCGGCCTGGGCGATCTTCCGGTTCGGGCCGGAATACCCGAAGGTGTTCCCCGGCATGCAGTTCCCCCTGGAGGCCCAGGGCGAGTTCTGGAAGCAGATGGTCCCGGACTGGTCGGCCGCCCTGCCGGTTCCGAACCCGACCGTGCCGGCCCTGTCGGAACTCGCCAAGCGGCTCAAGGGCGCGGTGCTCATCTCGCACTCGCAGTCGGGGATCTACCCGTTCCAGACCGCCGCCCTCGATCGGACCGGCCTGCGCGCCATCGTGGCCATCGAGCCGGCCGCCTGCCCGGACCCGGCCAAGGACGACCTCGCGCCCTACAAGGACCTGCCGATCCTCGTCCTGTTCGGCGACTACGTCGACGCCTCGCCCCGCTGGGCGCCGCGGCTCAAGCAGTGCCGCAGCTTCGTGGCGGCCGCCAACGCCGCGGGCGGCAAGGCGGAGCTGATCCTGCTGCCCGAGATCGGCATCCACGGCAATTCGCACATGCTGATGCAGGACAAGAACAGCCTCGACATCGCCGACTGGCTGGTCGGCTGGATCGACAAGCGGGCGCCCGGCAAGTCCTGAGGCGTGCCGGTCGAACCGGTTTGCGTCCAAACGGTTCGGTCGCCAAAACCGTCCTCGCGAGCGCCGCGAAGTGACCCAGGGCGGCCCGGCCTCCGCAGTCGTCGCGCCGACTGGATCGCTTCGCCGCGCGCGCGAGGACGGCGGCGCGGATGATGGCGTCCCTGCCGAGGCCGGTGAGGCCTTGCCCTCAGCCCGGCTTCCGCTCGCCGAGGAACGTGCCCATCCGCTCCAGCGCCCGCCGGATGTTCTCGGCCGAGTTGGCGTAGGACAGGCGGAGGTAGCCCTCGCCGTGGACGCCGAAATCCGGGCCGCCGATCACCGCCACGCCCGCTTCCTCCAAGAGGGTCGAGGCCAGCGCCTTCGCCTTCCAGCCGGTCCGGCCGATGTTCGGGAAGGCGTAGAACGCGCCCTTGGGCGCGATGCAGGAGACGTCCGGCAGGGCGTTCAGCCCGTCGACCACGATCGCCCGGCGCCGGTCGAACTCGGCGACCATCTCAGCCACGCAATCCTGCGGCCCGTCGAGCGCCGCGATGCCGGCCCACTGGGTCGCCGCGTTGACGCAGGAATGGGCGTTGACCGCGAGCTTGCGCGCCGCGTCGTAGAGCGGCTTCGGCCAGACCGACCAGCCGAGCCGCCAGCCGGTCATCGCGTAGGTCTTCGACGCGCCGTCGAGGTAGACCAGCCGGTCGCGGATCTCGGGATATTTCAGCAGCGAGTGGTGGGTCTCGCCGTCGTACGTCATGGTGCCGTAGATCTCGTCCGACAGCACCGCGACGTCGGGGTGCTCGGCGAGGCCCCTCACCAGGGCGTCGATCTCGGCCTTCGGCGTCACGCCGCCGGTGGGGTTGGCGGGCGAATTGACGATCAGCAGCCGCGTCCTCGGCGTGATCAGCGCCAGGGTCTCGGCCGCCGAGAAGGCGAAGCCGTTCTCCTCGCGGATCGGCACCGGGACGGGCGTCGCGCCGGTGAACTCGATCATCGAGCGGTAGATCGGGAAGCCGGGATCCGGGTACAGGATCTCGGTCCCGGGCGCGCCGAACATCAGGATCGCCATGAACATGGTGACCTTGCCGCCCGGCACGATCATCACGGAATCCGGCGAGACCTCGACGCCGTGGCGGCGGTGGATGTCGCGGGCCACCGCCTCGCGGAGCTGCGGGATGCCAACAGCCGGCGTGTAGCCGTGGTGGCCGTCGCGCAGCGCCTTGATGCCCGCCTCGACCACGTGGGCGGGCGTGGGCATGTCCGGCTGGCCGATGCCGAGGTTGATCACGTCCCGCCCCTGCGCGGCGAGGGCCTGGGCCCGCGCCAGGACCGCGAAGGCGTTCTCCTCGCCGATGCGCGAGAAGGCCGGGACCACGTGCAGCATCGCGCCCTCCGGGCGGTGGGACGTCAGTGCTTGGACCGCTCCGAGAGCTTCATCGCGCCGAACGACATCGCCGCGGCGATCGCGCCCAGGATCACGAAGGTTTTCACGGAGGCGTAGAACAGGTCCGGGTTGATGCCCTCGTCAGTGTAGAGCACGAGCCCGATGGCCGCGAGCGGCAGCGAGATGAGGGCGAAGAGCGGGACGAGCGGGTTCATGTTCGGCACTCGGGATCCGGCGCGCGGCTGACCGCGGCCCTGGGAAAGCGCCCCTGCATATCACCGTGCTGCGAAGGTTGGGACCCCGCGAGCTGCAGTTTTTCGCCGGCTCGCCCGAACGCTCATGGATGCGCAATCATTTCGCGCAACAGTGGCGTCTTCGGGAGGGCGGACACGTATGCGTTGGGCATCGGTCGATTCGAAAGGCAAGGGAGCGGGGAGTTCAGGCTCCAGATCCTCCAGCGTCGAGACGCTGGCGCTCCATATCGGGCGGCTGCTGCGACATCCCGCCTACCGGCGCGAGTCGGTCGTGAGCCCGCTCCTGCGGCGCCACCTGCCGTTCGAGGCCGGCTACGCCTGGAACGGCGAGGCCGGCCTGCGCGCCCGGCTGACGAGCGCCGCCCTCGACGAGGCGAGCATGGATCACCTGATCCGCAACGTGCAGGCCGAGTTCCTGCGCCTGCGCCGGCCCGCCGATACCTGAGCCGGATCCCGCTCAGGCCGGGACCCGGACGGTGGCCCGCAGGCCACCCAGCGGGCTGTCGTGCAGGGTTATGTCGCCGCCGTGGGCCCGGGCGATGTCCCGGGCGATCGACAGGCCCAGCCCGGAGCCGCCGGCATCCTGGCGGGCGTCGTCGAGCCGCACGAACGGCTTGAAGACGTCCTCGCGGCTCTCCGCCGGGATGCCGGGCCCGTCATCGTCGATCGAGACGAGGAAGGTCCGGGCCTCCAGCCGGCCGGAGATCGCCACCGTCTCGCCGTAGCGGACGGCGTTGGCCGCGAGGTTGAACAGGCAGCGCCGGAAGGCGCCGGGCCGCACCGTGACCTGGGGCGCGCCGGCGAGATCGACCGCGGAGACGTGGGCGCCGAGGCGCTCGACGTCGGTCCGCAGGTCCTCCAGCAGGGCGCGCATGTCGGTGGGCGCCGCGGGCTCGGCCGAATCGCCCCGCGCGAAGGCGAGGTAGCCCTCCAGCATCCGGCTCATCTCGTCGACGTCGCGGCTGAGATCCTCGATCTCCTCGGTCTGCTCGATCAGCGCCAGGGACAGGCGGAAGCGGGTCAGGATGGTGCGCAGGTCGTGGCTGACGCCGTTCAGCATCGTCGTGCGCTGCTCCATCGCCCGCTCGATGCGCCGCTTCATCTCGATGAAGGCGTGGCCGGCCTGACGCACCTCGCGGGCGCCGCGGGGCCGGAACTCGATCTCCCGCCCCTTGCCGAAGCCCTCCGCCACGGCGGCGAGCCGCAGGATCGGCTTGATCTGGTTGCGCAGGAACAGGATGGCGACGCCGAGCAGCACCAGCGACGAGCCGATCATCCACACGAGGAAGATGTGCGAGTTCGACGCGTAGGCCTGGCTGCGCCGGGCGGTGATGCGCATCACCCCGTCGGGGATCGCCACGCGGATCTCGATCAGGTTCGAGCGCCCGACCGTGTCGATCCAGAACGGTCTTCGGATCTGGCGCTTGATCTCGTCGGACAGGGCCTCGTCGAGGATCGAGAAGAACGGGCGCGGGCCCGGGGGCGGCAGCTTGGCGCCCTTGAGGATGTCGAGGTCGAGGTTCAGCCGCTCCCCGGCGATGCGCGCGAGGGTCTCGGCATCCTTGTCCTGCGGGTAGCTCTCGTAGATGTCGATCAGCGCGGCCACGTCCGCCGTGACCGCCGCCGACAGGCGCTTGGTCACGAGCTGCCAGTGCCGCTCCATGAAGGTGTAGGCGATCACCGACTGGAGCAGGACCACCGGCGCGATGATGATGATCAGCGAGCGGGCGTAGAGGCCCTTCGGCAGGACGTCGCCGATCGCCCGGCTGACGCGCTTCCACAGGCGGCGCGGGGGCGAGCGCGGCGGCTCCTCGCGGAGCGCCCGGGCGAGGGCGGGATCCGGGGCGTTCATGGGGCTGGGCGCCGGGGCCGGGCCCATCGGGCGAAAGGGGCCTCGGTTTCAGCGAAACGTCCACCCCACGCCCTCATCCTGAGGTGACCGCGCCAGCGGGCCTCGAAGGAGGGCTCCAGGGGTCGCGCGGCCGGCTGGAGGGCTCCTTCGAGGCCTCCGCTGCGCTCCGGCACCTCAGGATGAGGCTGTGGTTTGGACATGCCGGACACTAATCGGGGCGCCGTCTCCGCGAAAGATCGTGGGTGCAGAGTATGGCCGACCGACGATCTCGGCCAATGTTTCCTGACACTCCCTTCAGCATGAGGGCTTCTTGCACCGCGGCAGGCGGGCCATACCTGTGAGGGGCGGGGGGCGCCCGCCGGCCGGAAGTCCACGAGGCCATGCTCAGCACAGACACAGACATCCTCTCCGCTGCCCAGTCCTGGCGGCGCGACGGCCGCGCCGTGGCCCTCGCCACGGTGATCGAGACCTGGGGCTCGGCCCCCCGACCGGTGGGCAGCCACCTCGTGGTCGACGGCGAGGGCAATTTCCTCGGCTCCGTCTCCGGCGGCTGCGTCGAGGGCGCGGTGATCACCGAGGCGATCGAGGTGATCGAGGCGGGCGTGCCCCGCGTCCTCGAATTCGGCGTCGCGGACGAGACCGCGTGGCGCGCCGGCCTGTCCTGCGGCGGCCGGATCCGGGTCTTCGTCGAGCGGGTCGACTGATGCGCGGCGACGTCCTGGCAGCGCTCAACGACGCGCGGGTCGCGCGCCGCGCCGCGATCCTCATCACCGACATCGCCGACGGCGCGCAGCGCCTCGTCGGCGAGGACGCGATCGCCGCCGATCCCCTCGCCGACGTGCTGGCGAAGCACCTCGCCTCCGGCAGGAGCGGCCTCGTGGAGGCGGACGGGCGGACGCTGTTCCTCACCGTGCAGGTGCCGCCGGTGCGGCTCGTGGTGGTCGGCGCCGTCCACATCTCGCAGGCCCTGGCGCCGATGGCGGCGGGGCTCGACCTCGCGCTCACGGTGATCGACCCGCGCACCGCCTTCGCGACGCCCGAGCGCTTCCCCGGCACCGCGCTGGTCGCCGAATGGCCGGACGCCGCCCTCGGGACCGCCGTGCCGGTCCTCGACCGCTACTGCGCCCTGGCGGCCCTGACCCACGATCCGAAGATCGACGATCCCGCGCTGAAGGCGGCGCTGACGGCCGAGTGCTTCTACGTGGGCGCCCTCGGCTCGCGGAAGACCCACGCGGCGCGCGTCGCGCGGCTCACGGAGGCCGGCTTCACGCCCGCGCAGATCGGCCGGATCCGCGCGCCGATCGGCCTGCCCCTCGGCGCCGTGAGCCCGGCCGAGATCGCCCTGGCGGTGCTCGCCGAGATCGTCGCCGCCCTGCGTCGCGTGCCCCGCCCGGAGGTCGCGTGAGGTTCGGAACCGTCCCGGTCGCGGAATCGGCCGGGCTGATCAGCGCGCACACGGTGCGGCGGGCCGACATCACCCTGCGCAAGGGCGCCGTCATCGCCGAGGAGGCCGCCGCCGGCCTGGCGCGGGCCGGCCTGTCGGAGATCGTGGCGGCCACGCTCGAGCCCGGCGACGTCGGCGAGGACGCCGCCGCGGCGCGGCTCGCCGCGCGCCTGCGCGGGCCGAACCTGCGCGTCGAGGCGCCCTTCACCGGCCGCAGCAACCTGTTCGCCGTGACGGCGGGGGTGCTCATCCTCGATCCGGCCCGGATCGACGCGGTCAACGCCGTCGACGAGGCGGTGACGGTGGCGACGCTGCCGCGCTTCCGGCCGGTGGTGGAGGGCGAGATGGTCGCCACGGTGAAGATCATCCCCTACGCCGTGCCGGGCGCCGTGCTGGCCCGGGCCTGCGCGGCCGCGGAGGGGGACGTCCTCGCGGTGGTGCCGTATCGCCGCCGCCGGGTGGCCGTGGTCTCGACGCGCCTGCCGAGCCTCAAGGAGACGACGATCGACAAGACCCTCCGGGCCCTGGCCGACCGCCTCGCGCCCGCGGGCGCGGCGATCGTGGCCGAGACCCGGGTGCCCCACACCGCCGCCTCCGTGGCGGCGTCCCTGGCGGAGATGATCGATCGCGCCGGGGCCGACTTCGTGGTGGTGTTCGGCGCCTCGGCGATCGCCGACCGGCGCGACGTCATCCCGGCCGGGATCGCGGCGGCGGGCGGCCGGGTCGACCATCTCGGCATGCCGGTCGACCCCGGCAACCTGCTCCTCGTCGGCGCCCGCGGCGGCGTGCCGGTGATCGGCGCGCCGGGCTGCGCCCGCTCGCCCAAGGAGAACGGCTTCGACTGGATCCTCCACCGCCTGCTGGCGGACCTGACCGTGACCCGGGCCGACATCGTCGCCCTCGGCGTCGGCGGCCTGCTGATGGAGATCGTCTCGCGCCCGCAGCCGCGCGCCGGCGGCGCGACCGCGGCGGACGAGCCGGATCCGGGGGCGGAGGTTCGGGATGCCTGAGATCGGCACGATCCTGCTCGCCGCGGGCCTCGGCAGCCGGTTCGGCGCCGCGCCGAAGCTGCTCGCGCCCCTCGACGGCCGGCCGCTGGTGCGCCACGCCGCGGAGGCGGCCCTCGGCGCCCGCCCCCGGCCGGTGGTCGCCGTGCTCGGCGCGCACGCGGCGGCGGTCCGCGACGC
>NZ_JBKFBI010000143.1:0-15244 GCF_053346095.1 Methylobacterium sp. A52T
CGCCGCGCCCGGCCCCGGCCGCTGCGCCAGTCGCTGCGCCGGCGGTCGCGCCGCGCCCCCCCGAGCCGCCGCCGACGCGCCGGGCCGGCGGAGGCTTGCTCTTCCCGTTTCAGACCCTCCCGCCGGCGGTCCTGTTCGAGCGCGGCGGGATCGCGACGCTGGCCTTCGAGACCGCCGAGCCGGTGGTCGTCCCGCCGTCGAGCCAGGGCCTCGCGCCGATGGGCGCGCCAGCCCGGACGGGGCCGCTCACGGTCGTGCGGTTCCCAGTTCCGCCGGGTCGGCTCGTCGATCTCAACGCCGTCACCACCGGGACCGGCGTGGCCTGGGAACTCTCGGCGGGCAATGCGCTGAGTCCGAGCGACACGATCGATCCCGCCCGCAAGCCCGATCCGTCCGGCCGCATCGCCGTCACCCTGGCGCTGCCGCATCCCGGATCGGCGACGTGGCTCGCCCTCGACGATGAGCGGATCGCGGTGGTCACGTCGGCCGCGCAGCGCCCCGTCGGCAATCCGAAGAACCGTCGCTTCGTCGATTTCGAGATCCTGCCGAGCCGGCACGGCCTCGCGGTGCTCGCCGGCGCCGACGATCTGGCGGTGCGGCCCGAACTCGACGGCGTCTCGATCGGCCGCGAGGGCGGCCTCGCCGCGTCCATGGCGGCGCGCAAGCCTGACGTGGCGCTCGTCGACGCGGGGGCCCTCGCGATCGCGAAGGAGCCCTGGGAACGCGCCAGGATGGGGAATGTCCGCGCCACCCTGCGCGGCCTCTTCGACGCGGCCGTCGCGGCGACGCCGACCGAGCGCGGGCCGGCCCGTCTGGCGCTGGCCCGCGCGGATCTCGCCAACGGCCTCGATTATGAGGGCCTCACCGCGCTGGAGATCGCGGCCGCCGACGATCCGCTGCTGGCGATCCAGCGCGACACCGCCGTCCTGCGGGGCATCGCCCTGGTGCGGATCGGCCGGAGCGCCGAGGCGCTGAAGGCCCTCGGCGTCCCGCTCCTGAGCGACGATCGCGAGGCCGCGCTGTGGCGCGCGATGGCCTCGGCCGGGGCCGGCGACTGGAAGACGGCGGAAACCGGCTTCCTCAAGGTGCTGCCGCTGGCCGACGGCTATCCCGCGGACGTCGCGCAGATGGTCCGGGCCCGGGCCGCCGAATCGGCGATCGAGAACGGCGATGCCGAGACCGCTGCCGCGCGCTCTGAGGCCGAGCGCGACCTGCCGCCCTGGATCCGTGACCGGCTGGCGATGGTCCGCGCCCGCGTGGCCGAGGCGACCGGCCAGACCGAGGCGGCCCTGGACGCCTACGCGCGCCTCGACAACTCGGCCGTCCGCCCGGTCTCGGTCGAGGCCGCGCTCAGGGGCGCGCTCCTGGCGCAGGCCTCCGGCAAGCTCGCGCCCGACGCCGCGATCGAGCGGCTGGAGCGGCTCGCCCTGACCTGGCACGGCGGCCCGGTCGAGGACGGCATCACCGCCGGTCTCGCCCGCCTCTATCTCGCCGCCGGCCGGTGGCGCGACGCTTTCACAGTGGTGCGCCGGGCCAACGTCTTCGCGCCGAACGCCCCCGCGACCGCGGCCCTGGCGCGGGACGCGCAGACTGCCTTCGAGAACCTGTACCTCACCGACAAGGGCGACAAGCTCTCCGGTATCGAGGCCGTCTCGCTCTTCTTCGATTTCCGTGAGCTGAGCCCGATCGGGCGGCGCGGCGACGAGGTGGTGCGCCGTCTGGCAGACCGCCTCGTGACCCTCGACCTCCTCGATTCGGCCGCCGACCTGCTGCAGTACCAGATCGACAACCGCCTCACCGGCCCGGCACGATCCGCGGTTGCGGCGCGGCTCGCGACGGTCCGGCTGATGGACGACAAGCCGATGGAGGCCCTGAAGGTCCTCGACGCCACCGAGCTGCCCGAGCTTCCGGGCGAACTCAAGCGCGCCCGCGGGCTGGTCCGCGCCAGGGCCCTGTCGGACCTGACCCGCACCGACCTCGCGCTGGAAACGATCGAGGACGAGAGCGGTCCGGATATCGAGCGCCTGCGCGCCGACATCTACTGGGGCGCGCGCCGCTGGCGCGAGGCCGGGGAGGCCCACGAGGCGCTGCTGGGCGATACGTGGCAGTCCGGCCAGCCGCTGGACGATCAGGCGCGCGCCGACATCGTGCGCGCCGCGATCGCCTACGATCTCGCGCACGAGGCCGTGGGCCTGGAGCGGCTGAAGGCGAAATTCTCGGAGGGGATGGCGGCGAGCCCGGATGCCCGCACCTTCGCGCTCCTGACCGGAACCGACCCGACCCGGGCACCGGGCTTCCGGGACATCGCGGCGCGCGCCACGAAGGTCCAGACGCTGTCGGCCTTCCTCGCCGAGTATCGCAAGCGCTATCCGGATGCCGCCGCGCCCGCGCGTGGCCGACCCGAGGCTCCGGGTGCGGGCGGCGAGGCGCCCGCCGCCGGTGCCCAGGGCGGACAGCAGCAGAGCAGCGCCGAGACACCCGGCGCGCCGCCCGGGTGAGCGCGGCGGTCGTCATCGACCCGGACGCCTTCCTCGAGACCGAGCGCGGCCGCGTCTGGACGCCCGAACGGAACGCCGAGGCGTGGCGGCTGGCCCTCGCGGCGCTGCGCGCGGCGCTCGCCGCGGACTCGGTCGAGCGGCTCGTGGTTGTGTGCGGGCTGCAGGGGGCCGGCAAGTCCACCTGGATAGCGCGGCAGCGGCCCCGGCTCAGCCGCGTCTACTTCGACGCCGCCTTGCCCGGCCAGCGGCACCGTGCGCCGATCCTCGCCATCGCGCGAGCCTGCGGCGTCGCCGCGGAGGCGGTCTGGATCCGCGCGCCGCTCGCGGTCGCCCTCGAGCGGAACCGGCGGCGCGCTGCCGACCGACAGGTTCCCGAAGACAGCATCCGCTCCGTCGACCGTCTGTTCGAGCCGCCGTCGCGCGCGGAGGGCTTCGCGGCGGTCCGGATCGTCGACGCGACGTCCCACGCCGGCTGACGGCCCGGCACGGCCGCCGTCAGCCGCCGTAGCTCTGGACCAGGGAGCCGGCGACCAGGGTCCAGCCGTCGACCAGCACGAAGAAGATCAGCTTGAACGGCAGCGCGACCGTGGCCGGCGGGACCATCATCATGCCGACCGCCATCAGCACCGAGGCGACCACGAGGTCGATGATCAGGAACGGGATGAACAGCAGGAAGCCGATCTCGAAGGCGCGGCGCAGCTCCGAGATCATGAAGGCCGGCGTGACGATCTCCAGGCCGACATCCTCGGGTCCCTTCGGCGTCGGCACCTTGGCGAGGTCGAGGAACAGCTTCAGGTCCTTCTCGCGGACGTTGCGCAGCATGAAGGTCTTGAACGGCGCCGAGGCACGCTCGAACGCTTGCGCCTGCGTGATCCGGCCGGCGATCAGCGGCTCGATGCCGGCGCTGTAGGCGGCGCGGCCGGTCGGGGCCATCACGAAGGCGGTCAGGAACAGCGCGAGGCTGACGAGCACCGCTGTCGGCGGCGCGGTCTGGGTGCCCAGCGCCGACCGCAGGATCGACAGCACGACGACGATGCGGGTGAAGGCCGTGGCCATCACCAGCACCGAGGGGGCCACCGCCAGGACGGTGATCAGCGCCACGAGCTGAAGGGCGCGCTCGGTGGTGCCGCCGGCACCGAGATCGAGGGTGACGCTCTGCGCGAGGGCCGGACCGGCGGCGAGCACTCCGCCGGCCAGCGCGACCAGTGCGGCGAGCGCGACCGGCGGCAGGCGCAGCTTCGGGACCTGGCGCATCGGGCGTGTCGGCACGGGAAGGTCTCGGGTCACGGACGGTCGCAGGTGGGGGTGGCCGGGCGAACGCCGGCGCGGCGGGCCTCGAGATTCTGCCAGACGAGGAGGGCCGGCAGACCGAGCACCACGTCGGGCACGCGGCGCGCGAGCGACAGGGCGAGGGCGGTCCCCGCGTCGATGCCGAACAGGCCGCAGACCAGCACCAGTCCGCCCTCCTGGACGCCGAGCCCGCTCGGGACAACGAAGGCGGCGGCCTTGATCGCCTGGCTCAGCGCCTCGATCACCAGAATGTCGGCCCAGCCGACATGGTCCACGCCGATGCAGGCGAGGACGACCGCGACCTCGACCGTGCCGAGCAGCCAGGCCAGGGCGTGGAGCGCGAACGACTGAGCGAGGTGGCCCCGGCGGCCCGGAGCCCAGACCGTGTCCAGGGCACCCTGGATCCGGCGGTTCGGCTCGGGGCGCGCCTCGGCGTCGCGCACGAAGCGCCGGCCGAGGGCGGCGAGGCGATCCTCGAGCACCCGCACGATGCCGGTCCGCTGGAAGGCGAAGAAGGCCGCCACCGCCAGCCCGGCCACGACGAGCGTCCGCAGCGTCCAGCTGGCGAGGGCGGCCGCCTCGGCGCCCTCGACCCGGCTCAGGAGGCCGGCGCCGAGGCCGGCGAACAGGGCGAGCGTTCCCACTTGGAACAGCATGTCGGCCAGCACGGAGGCGGCCGCCAGGGAGCCGGCGACGCCCCAGAAGGTGAGGAGGCGGGCGCCCAGCACGTCGCCGCCCACCGAGGCCACGGGCAGCAGCACGTTGATGCCTTCGCGGACGAAGCGCAGGATCATGCAGGCCGAAGCCGTCGCGGGCGCCAGCCCGTCGAGGATGCGCGCCCAGGCGAGGCCGCAGAGCAGGATCACCACGACCCGCACCAGCGTGACGCCGGCGAAGCCCGCCACGCCGATCCGTCCGAAGGCCGCGGCCACCGCGGCGAGATCGTTGGTCGCCACGAGCCAGACGGCGAGGCCGAGGCCGATCAGGGTGCCGAACAGCGGCAGGCGACGCAGCACGGCGTGGGCCGCCCGCCGCTTCCGGGAAACAGGGTCGCCGGTCACGGTGTGCGGGCCTCGCGTCGAGAGGCGGGCAAGAGCGCGCTCCAGGTTGTGCCGGTCAGCGGACCGGCGGCGATTCGTCGGGTGGTATCGCCGCTAGAGCGGTATTGGGGCCGAATTCGGGGACCCTGCGACGCGGCAGGACGGGATTGAGCACCGCGGCGAGCGCCTCAGCGGGCCCGGCGGCGGGATCGAGCAGGACGACCCGGCCCTCGGCCAGGCTCGCGCCGGTCGCGACCGCCACGGCGCGCTTCGGACAGGGGCCGAGGCAGCCCGATTCCACGATGCACAACTTCCGCCGGCGTCCGCCGCCGTCGCGGGCGGCCCGCTTCCCGGCCTTCTTCAAGAGCGCGCGGAGGTCCTGCCCGCGCAGGCCCTGCCGCTTCGCGCATTTCGAGCAGACGACGACGATCTCGGAGAGTTTGGTCTTGGCCGTGCGGCCCGCCGGGCAGCCATCCGGGCGGCCATCCGGGGCCGCGGCAAGCGGTTCTGTCATCATTCGGAGACTGTAGGACGCGATACCGGCCCCGGGCTACGGCGCCCGTCGCCGCGGTGCAGCAGCCGGGCGGCGGGCGGGCCGGGCGCCATAAAAAGGGCCTAAAAGAACGGGATTCCGGTAACCGCGCACGGGCCGCCCCTCGGCCGGCGCCGCGGCAGCGGAACCGGCGCAGACCCAGGAACAAAGAGCGGATGAGCTTCGACGACGTCAAGGACGACACGCGCGAAGGCGAGATCGTGACGTTCGCCGCTCCGACCATGACGGAGCTGCGGCGCAGCGCGGAGACGATCCGGCCGGTGCCGGAGAAGCGGACCGCCCGGGCCCTCGTGGCGACCGTGCGGCAGCGCCTCGACTGGAGCCGTCTGCCGGGCCTGCGTCCCCGCGAGGAGGACACCTCGACCTACGGCGCGCGGATCATCCGCCGCGTCGGCCTGTTCGTGCTCCTGCCGACCCTGGTGGTCGGGCTGTACCTGTTCGCGTTCGCGTCCAATCAGTACGTCGCGGAAGCCCAGTTCGCGGTCCGCGGCAACGTCGAGCCGATGGAGAACATCTCGCTCGGCCAGTACACGAACCTCATCCAGAAGCACAACAGCCAGGACAGCTTCATCGTCCGCGACTACATCAACAGCCAGACGCTGGTCGAGGCGCTCGAGAAGAGCATCGGCATCTCCAAGATGTTCTCGCGGTCCGAGGCGGATTTCTGGGCCCGCTTCGACCCCAGTGATCCGATCGAAGACCTGACCAAATACTGGCGCAAGCACGTCGAGGCGCATATCGACTCGATCTCGGGCGTGATCCGCCTGTCCGTGCGCGCCTTCACGCCCGAGGACGCCCTGACCATCGCCCAGGCGGTCGTGTCGCGCTCCGAGGCGCTGATCAACGACATCTCCAAGCGCGCCCAGGCCGACATGGTCGCCCAGGCCGAGGCCGACGCGAAGGTCGCCCAGGACCGGCTGCGCAAGGCGCACGTGGCGCTGCAGGCGTTCCGCAATCAGTGGGGCGTGATCGATCCGATCAAGACCGCCGAGGGCACGCTGACCACGCTGACCCTGCTGCGGAAGGACAAGCTCAAGGCCGAGAACGACCTGCAGGTCCTGCGCGGCTCCAGCCTCGACGAGCGCTCGCGCTCGATCCAGACGCTGGTGGCCAACATCGCGGCCATCGACCAGCAGATGAAGTCGCTCCAGGACGAGCTGACGAGCGCCAACGCTGCCGCCGGCGGCCAGAACATGACCGAGGCGCTGCTCCAGTACGAGGGCCTGCTGGTCGAGCGGACCATCGCCGAGAAGCTCGAGGAATCGGCCCACAGCCTGCTCGACCGGGCGCGCATCTCGGCGAGCAAGCAGCACATCTTCCTGGCCACCTTCGTGCCGCCGGTCCTGCCGACCGACAGCCTCTATCCCGAGCGGGGCCACTCCCTGCTGGTATCGTTCTTCTGCTTCCTGGTGATCTGGAGCTCGTCCGCGCTGCTGATCGCCGGCATCCGCGACCAGAGGATGTAGCGGCATCCGCGGCTCCCGGGATCTGGATCCCGGGCCGCGCGATCTGTAGAGGGAGGCGGCCCGGCCAACCGGGCGCATCTGGATGAGCGAAGTCTAACGGTCCATGTCGGATTTCTCCGATCTCGTCGCGAAGGCGATTCAGCCGTCGATGACCCGTGAGGAGCGCGAGGCGGTCTACACGGTCGTGCGGCAGGCCGTGCTTCGACTGCAGGAGCGGGAGGCGTTCCCGCCGGACGACCCGCGGGTCGCCCTCCAGCGCCACCTCGTCGAGGAGACGATCCGCGACGTCGAGGGTGACGTCGCCCGCTACGAATCCCTGCGCAAGCTCGACGCGGCCTTCGCAGCCCAGGCCGAAGCCCACAAGGCGGCCCAGAGCGGGCGGCGCTAGGGCGTCATCGCCGGTCCGCCCCCGTCACGGCACGGGTACGCCCGGCCCTTCACATCCGTGACGTTCGCCGTCGCCCGGCGCGTCCGCGCCGGGGCCGCTCCGCGGATGCGCGTCAGCCGCAGGCGACGCTCGCCCGGACGCTGCCGGGCTCGGCCACGTCGAGGCCCGCCGACACGTACTCGTTGAGCTTGTTGCGCAGGGTCCGGATCGAGATCCCGAGGATCTTGGCCGCGTGGGTCCGGTTCCCGAGGCAGTGGTCCAGCGTGTCGAGGATCAGATCGCACTCGACCTGCGCCACGGTCCGGCCCACCAGCCCGCGGGTGGCGGCCTCGGCGACCTGGGCGGCGCGCGCGGCCGGCCCCTCGGCCGCGAAGGTCTCACCCTCGGGCGAGAGGATCGCCTCCGGGCCGATCGCGTCGCCCGAGGCGAGCAGCACCGCCCGGTGCAGGGTGTTCTCCAACTCGCGCACGTTGCCGCGCCACGGGTTCCGCAGCACGAGCGCCCGGGCCTCCGCGGAGAGCGGGCGGACCGGCATCCCGTTCACCGCGGCGTATTTCCGGGCGAAGTGGGTGGCGAGTTCGAGGATGTCGGCCGGACGCTCGCGCAGCGGCGGGAGCCGCAGGCCGACGACGTTGAGCCTGTAGAGCAGGTCCTCCCGGAACGTGCCCTTGCGGACCTCCTCGGCGAGGTTGCGGTTCGAGGTGGCGAGCACGCGGATGTCGACCCGCACCGGGGCGGTCCCGCCGACCCGGTCGATCACCCGCTCCTGCAGGGCGCGCAGCAGCTTCGCCTGCAGGCGCACGTCCATCTCGGAGATCTCGTCGAGGAGCAGCGTGCCGCCGTTCGCCTCCTCGAACCGGCCGATGCGCCGGGCGACCGCGCCGGTGAACGCGCCCTTCTCGTGGCCGAACAGCTCGGATTCGAGAAGGGCCTCGGGGATCGCCGCGCAGTTCACCGAGACGAAGGGCTTGCCCGCCCGGTTGGACTTCTGGTGGACGTGCCGGGCCAGCACCTCCTTGCCGGTGCCGCTCTCGCCGGTGATCAGCACCGAGGCCTCGGAGCGGGCGACCTGCTCGGCGAGCTTGACCACCCGTTCCATCGACGGGTCGCGCCAGACGAAGGCGGCGCGGTCGGTGGCGACCGCCTCCAGCACCGCCGCGATCATCTCGGGGTCGGGCGGGAGCGGGATGTACTCCTTGGCGCCCGCCCGGATCGCCGCCACGGCGGCCGAGGCGTCCGCCGAGACGCCGCAGGCGACCACCGGCGTGCGGATCCGCTCCCCCTCCAGCGCGGTGACGAGATCGCGGATCGGCAGACCCACGTCGATCATGATGAGATCGGCGCCCCGGGCGCGCAGGACGGTGAGGCCCTGCGGCACGGCGTCGGCCTGCGTGACGGCGGCGCCGCGCTGCATCGCGATCTTCGAGGCGGTGATCAGCTCGCCGTTGAGCCGCCCGATCATCAGGAGCCGCATGGTTCGTCCCTCTCAAAACCCGCGCGCGGACAGCACAACGGCGTCCGCGGCCGAAAATCACTCACCCTTGACGATCTCGGTCATCGTCACGCCGAGCCGGTCCTCGACGAGGACGACCTCGCCGCGGGCAACCAGCCGGTTGTTGACGAACACGTCGATCGCCTCGCCGACCTTCCGGTCGAGCTCGAGCACCGCGCCGGGCGCGAGCCGGAGCAGGTCGCCGATCGGCATCCGGGCGGAGCCCAGCACCGCCGAGACCATCACGGGGACGTCGAAGAGCTGCTCCAGGTCGGCCGCGCTCTTCGGGGTGGTGGGCGCGTCGCGGATCGAGCCCGCGGCGTAGTCGGTGTCGTGCTCGCCGAGCTGGGGCAGGCTGAAATCGTCGGACATCAGGATCTCCTCACGGGCCCGTCGGCAGGCCGAGGGCGTCGAGCACCGCCGCCTCGATGCGGGCGCGCTCCCGCACGATGCCGCCGTCCGCCCACTCGATGCGGGCGTCGCCCGCCGCCATGTCGGGGTCGCCCAGCACCACGAGCCGGCCCTCGTAGCCGCGCTCGCGCGCGAGGCGCTTCATCAGGGCCTCGGCCTCCTCGACCAGGCCGTCGTGCACCCGCACCACCAAGTGCGGCACGCCGCGCAGGTGCTGGAGCGCCGTCCGGGCCGCCTCGCCGATGCCCGCGAGCGGGGCGGCTTCGAGGGCGTCGCCCGCGACCTTGCGGGCGATCAGCATCGCCACCTCGACCGCCTGCGCCTCACGCTCGGCGTCGCGCGCGTCGGCCTGGGCGATCAGGCCCGCGGCGGCGAGCGCCAGGCGGGTCATGGCGTCGGCGAGCCGGCCCTGGACCTGCGCCTCGGCCTGGACCCGGCCCTCCTGCATGCCGCGGGCATGGGCCTCGGCCTCGGAGCGGGCCGCGGTCTCGGCGTTGCGCAGGGCCTCGGCGCTGGGGCGGCCGCTGCGGAAGTCGGTCTCGAACAGGAACGGCTTCGCGCTCCGGGCGGATTGGGCGCTCAATAGACCAGCTCCTCCTCGGCGCTATTCTTGGCGATCATGATCTCGCCCTTCTCGGCGAGGTCCTTGGCGATCTCGGTCATCTTGGCCTGCGCCTCATCCACCTCCTTGAGGCGGACCGGCCCGAGCGAGGCCATCTCGTCCGTGAGGTTCTTGGCCGCGCGGGTCGACATCTGCCTCAGGAAGAAGCCGCGGGTCGGCTCGTTGGCGCCCTTGAGCGCGCGGCACAGGGTCTCGTTGTCGATGCTGCGCAGCAGGGTCTGGACGCTGCCCGGATCGAGCTTCAGCAGGTCCTCGAAGGTGAACATCAGCTCGCGGATCCGCTTGGCCGAGCCGCGGTTCGCCTGATCGAGGGCGGCGAGGAAGCGGCCCTCCGTCTGCCGGTCGAAGGCGTTGAACACGTCGGCCATCATCTCGTGGGCGTCGCGGCGCTGGGTCTGGGCGATGGTCGACACGAACTCGACCCGCAGCGTCTCCTCGATGTGGCGCAGCGCCTCCTTCTGCACCGTCTCCATGCGCAGCATCCGGTTGAGGACGTCGATGGCGAAGTCCTCCGGCAGGATGGTGAGCACCTTGGCCGCGTAGTCGGCGCGCACCCGCGACAGCACCACCGCCACGGTCTGCGGGTACTCGTTGCGCAGGAACGACGCGAGGATCTCCGGGTCGACCTGGGCGATCGAGGCCCAGACGCGCTTGCCCGACGCGCCCTTGATCTCCGCCATGATCAGCGAGACCTGATCGCTGGGGAAGATCTTGAGGAGCAGCGCCTCGGTCCGCTCGAAGTTCGACGAGATGCCGCCGCTGTTGCCGAGCTTGGTCACGAACTCGATGATCAGCTTCTCGACGGTCTGCGCCTCCAGCGTGCCGAGCTGGACCATGGCGGCGCTGACCTTCTTGATCTCCTCCTCCTCGAGCATCTGCCAGATCGGGGCGCCTTCCTCCTCCCCGAGCATCAGCAGGAGCGCGGCGGCGCGCTGCGGACCGGGCATCGACGCGAACGAATCGCCGCCCGCCGTCGCGAGCGTGTTCGCCAGACCCAGTGCCGCACCTGCCGCCATCGTTTTGTCCTCGACGCCCTACGCTTCACTCTTCCTGGATCCAGGTGCGCAGCACCTCGACGGTCTCGGACGGGCTCGCCCGGACCATGTCGACCACGCGCTGGACCGTCTCGGCCTGGACCTGGCCGTTGATCTTGGCGAACTCCATCAGCCGCGCGGTCGGGTTATCGCGGTCGATGACCGTCACGGTCTGGCCCGGACCGGCGACCGCGGCGGCTTCGCCGGGGAGAGCCATTCCGGACGCGGTCAGGACCGGGGCATCCGGGACCGGCGCGAGCACCTGGCGCACCAGGGGGCGGACCACCGTGAGCAGGACGATGAGCGTCAGCAGCGCCAGGACGGCGAGCTCGGCCATGCGCAGCACGTCCTCCTTGGTGGGGGCGAGCAGCGACTGGATCAGCGTGGGCTCGGTGAATTGCGGCACGCTCGGCGCTTCCGCGAAGCGCAGGTTCACCACCTCGATCTGGTCGCCGCGGGCCTTGTCGAAGCCGACGGCGCCGCGCACCAGCGCGGTGATCCTCTCGATCTCGGCGGGCGTGCGCGGGCTGTAGGTCTGCTTGCCGTCGGGGGCGGTGGCGTAGACGCCGTCGAGCACCACGGCGACCGACAGGCGCTTGATCCGGCCGCTCTCGGCGATCTCGGTCTTGGTGACCCGGGAGATCTCGTAGTTGGTGGTTTCCTCGTTCTTGTTGGTCGCGTCCTTGGGCGTCGGCGTCTTGTCGCCGCCATTGGCGCCGGGCAGCTCGTTGCCGACGCTGACCTGTCCCTCGGCATTGCCGGTGACCGCCGATTCGGTGCGGGTCTGGGCGGAGCGCACGACGCGGCTCTCGGGATCGAAGGTCTCGGAGCGGCTCTCGACCCGGTTGAGGTCGAGTTCCGCGTTGACCTGGACGCGCGCCCGGCCCGGGCCGACGATGCCGGCGACGACGTCCTCGATCTGGCCGCGCAGGCGCCGTTCGAGGCCGACCTGCCGGTCTTCGAACCCGCCGGCGACGTCGGCCGCGGCGTCCCGGGCGCCGTCAGCCAGAAGCCGGCCGCGCTCGTCGACGATCGAGATCCGTTCGGGCTTGAGGCCCTCCACCGCGGAGGCCACGAGATGGCGGATCGCCCGGACCTGCCCGGAATCGAGATCGCCCATCAGCTTCAGCACGATCGCCGCGCTCGGGCTCTCCCGGTCCCGCTCGAACAGGCGGCGCTCCGGCAGCACGAGGTGGACGCGGGCTGCCTGGACCCGCCCGATCGCCCGGATCGAGCGCGCCAGTTCGCCCTCCAGGGCACGCAGGTGGTTCACGTTCTGAACGAAGTTGGTGGACGAGAACGCGTCGCCCTTGTCGAAGATCTCGTAGCCGACGCCGCCCTGGGTCGGCAGGCCCTTGCCGGCGAGGTCCATGCGCAGCTTGGCGAGGTCCGGGCGGGGGGCCAGGATCGTCTGCCCGGCATCGCCCCGGGTCTCGTAGCGGATGCCGCGGCTGTCCAGCTCCCGGACCACGGAGGCCGAGTCCTGCATCGACAGGTCGGAGAACAGCACGCCCATGTCGGGGCGCGAGACCCGCAGGATGATGAAGGCGAAGAAGCCGATGAGCGTCAGCGTCACCGCCGCCATGGCGGCGATTCGGGCCGGTCCGAACTTCGTGACGAGATCGAGAACCGGCTTCACGGGAGGATTCGCTGCACTCTAACGCTGGCGGACCCCGGCGGCCCGCTCGGCAGAAATTGCCCAGGTCGTGGTTAGCGGGTCGTTAATGCGGGGACGTCCCGCGGGCTCGGATGCGGGTGCCGGAACGAACGAAGCCGCGCCCGGGGTCCGGACGCGGCTTCGTGAGTCCTCGGATTCGACCGGGCCAGCCCCTCGGCGCCGTCTGAGGTCGTCGCTGCGGGCGGGTGGCCTTCGCGTCGGTCCGGGGCCGCGAAGCGGGTCCCTCGACCAGAGTCGCCGACGCGCCGGGTCCGGCACCCGCGGTCTCGATGAGACCCGGAAGCGCCGGCGGCGTCCCGGGATAGGGGCGCCCGGCACGGGCGCCGCGGATCAGTGACGGTAGTGCTGGATCCGGGTCGTCCGCAGGCCGGCGAGGCCGTGCTGGTCGATCGAGAACTGCCAGCTGAGGAATTCCTCGGTGGTCAGCGTGTAGCGCTTGCACGCCTCCTCCAGGCTGAGGAGACCGCCGCGCACCGCGGCCACGACCTCGGCCTTGCGCCGGATCACCCAGCGACGAGTGCTCGGAGGCGGAAGGTCCGCGATCGTCAGGGGGCTGCCGTCGGGCCCGATCACGTACTTCACTCTCGGGCGGCTCGGTTCGGTCATGATACGCTCTACACTCGACTGACCTGTCGAGCATTGAAGGTACTTGTGCCCGCTTAAGAGATGTTGAAGCGAGTCACTCGGATGTGATTCGTTAAGTGCCACTTGTGGACAACCCGATGGTCTGCACGCTGGACAGCGGCACGCGCTGCGAACCGATCACCAGCACCGGCGACGTTCCGCTCAGATCGACCTCGTCGACGGTGCCCGTGAGGCTCGTATCGACCGAAACGCTCGAGCCGGTGGCATCCGTGGCCGCCACCTTGATCGAGTAATTCCCGTCGGGCGCGGTCAGGCCGGCCGAGGTCTTGCCGTTCCACGTGTAGGTCTGGCTGCCGGCATTGAGCGCGGTGGTCTGCGTGGCCACGACGTTGCTCTTCGAATCCAGGACCGTGATCACCGCCTTCGAGGCGGCCCGGGCCGGGTTCAGCGTCCAGGAGGCTGAGCCGCCGGACAGCTGCGAGGCGCTGCCGTCGGCCGAGACGGTCTTCCCGATGTAGCTCGTGGCCGAGGCCGAGCTCGCCGATTGCGAGGCGCTCAAGATGCTGTCGAGGCGGTCGTTGGTCTTGAGCTGCTGCTCGACGCCGGCGAACTGCACCAGCTGCTGCGTGAACTGGTTGGTGTCCATCGGGTCGAGGGGGTTCTGGTTCTTGAGCTGCGTGGTCAGCAGCGTCAGGAACTGCGTGAAGTTGCTGGCGATCTCGGTGGCGTTGCCGCTGCTGCTCGTGGACGAGCCCGTCGTGTTCGTCGTGCTCGTCAGGCTCGATATGCCGCTCGTCATGCTGATCTCTCCCGTGCCGCGTCCTGGCGCAGGGGCCGGATGCGCGTCGTGTCTGTGTCGGTCCGCGATGCGGGCGCTGCGCGCACCGCCTAGATCCTCATGTCGAGGCCGCCGTAGCCGCGCAGGACGCGGATCGGGGCGACCTCCTGCGGGGCTTCCGCCTGATCGCGCGACCAGCCCGCGCCGCCGCGCTGGGGATCGCCCGGTTGACCGCCGCCACCACCGCCCTGCGCGCCTCCGTCGCCCCGCAGCGACAGGTTGATGCCGCCGGCCGAGGGATCGAAGCCGGCCTGGGACAGGGCCTGCTGCAGCTGGCCGGAATCGCGCTGGAGCAGCGCGAGAGTCTCGGGCCGGTCGACCACGAGGTGGGTCATGACGCGGCCGTGCGCCTTGTCGATCTCCAGCTTGACGTCGATGCGCCCGAGCTCGGCCGGATCGAGCCGGATCTGGAACTCGTTGGACCCGCGCAGCGACCTCAGGCCGATGGTCATCGGCACCTGGCCGATCGGGATGGTCGGGTCGGTCTGGAGCGACGCGGCGGTCTGGGTCGGCGCGGCGGTCTCCTGGGCGGTACGCGTCGTGTCAACGGCCTGGCCGGATGCCGCGGGCGGCGCCGGGCCACCCTGCGCCGCCGCGGGCAGCGTCTGCAGCGGACCTGCGCCCTGGCCCGTGTCGGTCAGGGCGGTGAGGAAATCCTGGGCCGCCGGATCGGACGTCGCGGCCGCCGCGCCACCGGCCGTCAGGCCGTCGACCGGGACGCTGCCCGGCCCGACTTTGCCGGCTTCGTGACCGGCGCCCGCTGATGCCGGGGCGGTCCCGGCGATGCCCGGGACGGCCCCGGCCGCGCGGTCGCCCTGCGCGTTCGTGCCGGAAGGGCCCGCGGCTGCGCCGGTTCCGGAGAGGTACGCAGCGCCGTCCTGCGCCGGCCCCGTGCCGGTACCCGCATCCGTCTCAGCCTCGGGCTCGGTCTTGACCGTGCCGGTCGCGGCGCCGCCCTCGGACAGCGCGGCGATGAGGGCCAGCATGGAGGCGGAGGGGCTCGAACCCGCGGTCTGAGCGGGGGCCTCGGCCTTCTGCGGCGGCACCGCCGCGTCGGCCTCGGGGCCTGCGGTGCCGGCCGTCTCGGTGGCCGGATCCTGCCCGGCCGCGACGGCCTCGGAATCCTGCTGCCCGGCGGCTCCCGCCCGGCCCGTCTCGGCGGTGCGCGCCGCGCCCACCTTCGGAGCCTCGGCGCGCGCGCCCGCGGCGGGGGGCGGTCCCTCGGCCTGCCCAGCCCGCGCGGACGCGGCCGGCGCATCCGCCGGCTTGGCGAGGCTGGCCCTCTTGTCCGCGGCCCGGGCCTCGGTCTGGAGCGCCGCATCCCGGGCGCGGTCGCCGGCCCGCCCCCC